>DATDEH010000115.1 GCA_036523395.1 Candidatus Limnocylindria bacterium
TCGAGTCCTCTGCGCGAGTGGGCGCTTCTGGACTCGAACCAGAGACCTCTGCCTTATCAGGGCAGTGCTCTAACCAGCTGAGCTAAGCGCCCATGCGTGGCAGGCGGAGCACATCGTTAACCGATGAAGAGTGACAGGAACACTGCGAGTCTCGCTGCCGCTTCGGATGCATCGATCGTGAGTCGAGATCCTCCGCGCATTTGTTGAAAGAACCACTTCCGTTGGAAGTGTCTCGTCCGAGTTCTAAGGCTCCGACGATCGACCTGGGATTGGATCGAGATCCCGAAGGATCCGAACACGTATCCCTAGAAAGGAGGTGATCCAGCCGCACCTTCCGGTACGGCTACCTTGTTACGACTTCGTCCCAGTCGCCGGTCCCACCTTCGACGGCTGCCTCCTTGCGGTTGGCCCACCGGCTTCGGGTGTTACCGACTCCCATGACGTGACGGGCGGTGTGTACAAGGCCCGGGAACATATTCACCGCAGTGTGCTGACCTGCGGTTACTAGCAACTCCGACTTCACGGAGGCGAGTTGCAGCCTCCGATCTGAACTGACGCCGGTTTTAAGGGATTAGCTTCAACTTGCGTTGTCGCGACCCGCTGTGACCGGCGATTGTAGCGTGCGTGTTGCCCCAGACATAAAGGCCACGCTGACTTGACGTCATCCCCACCTTCCTCCGAGTTTCTCTCGGCAGTCGGGTCTGAGAGGTACAACAGACCCCGAGGGTTGCGCTCGTTGCGGGACTTAACCCAACATCTCACGACACGAGCTGACGACAGCCGTGCAACACCTGTACGAGCTCCCTTGCGGGTCGGTTCCCTTTCAGGTTCCTACCACTCGCATGTCAAGTCTGGGTAAGGTTCTTCGCGTACCATCGAATTAAACCGCACGCTCCGCTGCTTGTGCGGGCCCCCGTCAATTCCTTTGAGTTTTAACCTTGCGGTCGTACTCCCCAGGCGGGGCACTTAATGCGTTAGCTTCGGCACTGCCGGGGTCGATACCGACAACACCTAGTGCCCATTGTTTACGGCTAGGACTAACGGGGTATCTAATCCCGGTCGCTCCCCTAGCTTTCGCACCTGAGCGTCAAGGGCGGGCCAGCAGATCGCTTTCGCCACTGGTGTTCCTTCCGGTATCTACGCATTTTACCGCTACACCGGAAATTCCATCTGCCTCTCCCGCCTTCAAGTCCCGAAGTTTCGAACGGCCTCTCCCAGTTGGGCCAGGAGCTTTCACATTCGACTTTCGGAACCGCCTGCGTGCGCTTTACGCCCAGTAAATCCGGACAACGCTCGCAACCTACGTATTACCGCGGCTGCTGGCACGTAGTTAGCCGTTGCTTATGCCTCGAGTACCGTCGGGTGTCTTCCTCGAGAAAGGCGGTTTACGACCCGAAGGCCTTCATCCCGCACGCGGCGTGGCTGCGTCAGGGTTTCCCCCATTGCGCAAAATTCCTAACTGCTGCCTCCCGTAGGAGTCTGGGCCGTGTCTCAGTCCCAGTCTGGCTGGCCATCCTCTCAGACCAGCTACGGATCGAAGCCTTGGTGGGCCATTACCTCACCAACTAGCTAATCCGCCGCAGGCCCCTCCTAAAGCGTCTTACGACTTTGAGCACCGAAAACGGATCGGTGGTCACATGCGGTATTAGCGACTCTTTCGAGTCGTTATCCCCCACTTCAGGGCAGGTCACCTACGTGTTACTCAGCCGTTCGCCACTAGCCTTTCCCCTTGCGGGGATTGGCTCGTCCGACTTGCATGTTTTATGCACGCCGCCAGCGTTTGTCCTGAGCCAGGATCAAACTCTCCGACAAAAAATCAGACCACCCTTTCGGGCGGTCCATTCAAGCTTCGAGTTCGATCAAAAAATCAACGAGACCGCTTGGCGTTCCTGTCACTCTTCAGCTGTTAAAGATCGTGCCCCGACCTCCCAATGGAATTCGGCCTACGGGCGTGATGCGGAGTCACATCATACCCAGCCGCGCTCGGCTCCGTCAATCCGCGTGGGTGCCTCATCGGCCACATTACCTGTGATTTCAGGCCTCCGCGCCCTCGGCGCCGATGTGGAGGAGCCCGACGACACGCCCTTCCGCGTCGCGCAGCGGCTGGAACATGAGGTTCGCCTTCGCTTTGCGGCTGCTGCCATCGGGGTGGGTCCACTCGACGACCGCGTCGCCGGCCGCCCAGGGCGTTCCCGTCGCGTAGACCTGATCGAGCGCGGACGCGAAACGCGGATCGAGATCCGGGTAGACCTCGCGAACGCTGCGACCGACCAGGCTGTCAGCCGGGCGACCGGCCACTTGCGCCGCGAGTCGATTCACGAACGAATACACGTGGCTTGGACCGAGCGACACGGCGACCATGAACGGCGCGTTCTCGTAGACGCCCGCGAGGTCAGCAGGCACAAGCTGGAGCTGCGCACCGAGGGTCCTCGCGGGACCCGCCGTGCCCGCCGGGAGTCCAACGCCCGCGGCTGACATCACCGCGGCGATGAGACCGGCCCGGTTCGGAACGTCGAATTTGCGCATCAGTCGGCTGAGCTGCGCCGAGACCGCGCGCTGTGATACGCGGAGGCGCGCCGCGATCTCCTTGTTCGTCTGGCCCCGCGCGACCAGCCCGACCACTTCGGCCTGCCTGGCGGTGAGACCGATCCCCGGCGCAGTCATACGTTCCGAAACGTACATCTATCACGCAAGCCGACCGTGCCCTTAAATGCTGGGAGGTACGCGACGTACAACGGCGTTGGGAAAGAACCTATGAAAGCACCACTGATCCGCTACCGCTGCACCAAGCCCGAGCACCAGCACACCGCGAAGCGTCCCTCGGACACGATGACGATCCACGAACGCTCGTGGGCGTACTGCCCGTATGACGTGCGAGCACAGGAGCATCTCTGGTCGATCGCCGACCCGAACGCGCCTGAGCTGCTCGTTAGAGGGCCCGTCGACCCTCCAGCGCTCGGCTGACCGTCACCTCGTCGGCGTACTCGAGGTCGCCGCCCATCGGGAGACCGCGCGCCAGGCGCGTGACGCGCACACCGGTCCCCGCCAAGAGCTGCGCGACATACATCGACGTCGCCTCACCCTCGAGATTCGGATTGGTCGCGAGGATGAGCTCCTCGATCCCGCCCGCGCGCACCCGCTGGACCAGCTGCGCGATCTTGAGATCATCGGGCCGGACACCGTTGACCGGGGATATCGCGCCGTGCAGCACGTGGTAGCGACCCTTGTACTGACCGGTGCGCTCGATCGCGAGGACGTCGAGCGGCTCCTCGACAACGCAGACGACACCGCCGTCGCGCTCGTCCGATGAGCAGATCACGCACGGGTCGGCCTCCGCGATGTTGAAGCACACCGAGCAGTAGCGAAGATCGGTCTTGACCGAACGGATAGCGGCCGCGAGCGCGTCGGCATCCGGCAGCGGGGCGCGCAGGATGTGATACGCGAGCCGCTGCGCGGTCTTGGGTCCGACGCCGGGGAGCTTCGAGAGCTCGTCAATGAGACGCGCGAGCGGGCGCGCGAGGGCGCTCGGCATCACATACCGGGGATCTTCAGACCGCCGGTCACGCCGCCGAGCCGCTGTGCGGCGAGCTCGCGCGACTTCTTCAGCGCATCCGTGAATGCCGCGAGGACGAGGTCTTGAAGAGTCTCGACGTCGTCGGGGTCGACCGCGTCCTTCTGGATCTTGATCGACCTCACGTCCTGCGTCCCGGTGAGCACGACGACCACGGCGCCGCCGCCTGCGGTGCCCTCGACGGTCGCGGCCGCGAGCTCCTCCTGCGCTTTGGCCATGTTCGCTTGCATCTCGCGAGCCATCTTCTGCAGGTCGCCCATGTTCTTCATCACTCGATCTCCATGATCCGTTCTGGACGCCGGAATGTTTCCAGCGCCGCGCGAAGCATCGGATCCTCGGCCGGCGACGGCGCATCGGCGGGCAGCGTCTGCACGACGCAGCGCACCCGCACGGTGAGGCTCAGTCGTTCGGAGAGTCCTTGCTCCAGCTCGACGCGATAACGGTCCTGCCAGTAGGCGCGCGCGAAGTCGTTGTCGAACCCGATCACGACGGTGCTGCCCTCGACCGTGACCGGCTCGGCCTTCACGAGCTGCGATGCCTTGCCGACGCTCTGCTCCTTCACGTGCGCGACCATCTCCGCCCACGCCTTCTGCACGTCTGCGAGCGTGAGCGTGCCGGTCTGCGCGCGACGTGCGGCGAGGTCGATCACACCCGAGCGCTCGGGCGTGCGGGCCTGGGCCCGCGTCGGGGTGCCGCGGTCCGCCGGCGGCGCGATCGACGAGCGTGCTGCGGACGATTCACGGCGCGGAGGCGTCTGCGTCGCCGGACCGGTCACGCCCGGCTGGGTCACGAGATCGAGGATCGCGAGCTCCAGCGGCAGCGGCGTGCCTTCGCTCGTCTTTAGGTGCTGCTCGGTCTCGATGAGACGTTTCGCGATCGCCGCCAGCCGCGGCAGCGGGAACTTCGGCGCTTGCTCCGCGAGCTTCGCGGCCACGCCCTCGCTCGCTGTCTCGGGCGGCTTGCCCTGCGCGTTCACGAGCACGAGCGCGCGGGTGTGGTCGATGGCGCGCTTCACGAAGAGGCGCAGGTCACGCCCCTCATCGACGAGCCTCCCCACGATGCGGACACCGGCGGCGCCGTCGTTCGCCGCGAGCGCGTCGAAGAGCGCCGAGGTCTCTTCCCACTCGGAGACACCGAGCAGCTCGTCGACGTCGGCGAGCTTCACGCCGCCCTCGGAGAACGCCGCGACCATGTCGAGGACGCTCTCCGCGTCGCGGAGCGAGCCCTGCGCATGACGCGCGATCGCCTCGAGCGCCGCAGGCTCGGCCTTCAGGCCCTCCTGCTCGCAGATCTTCGCGAGCTGCGCGACGACCCCCTTGTACGGGATGCGTCGCAGGTCGAAGCGCTGCGTGCGCGACACGATCGTCGCGGGGATCTTTCCCGACTCGGTCGTCGCGAGGACGAAGATCACGTGCGGCGGTGGCTCTTCCAGCGTCTTGAGCAGTGCGTTGAAGGCCTCGCTCGTCAGTTGGTGCGCCTCGTCGATGACATAGACCTTGTACTGGCCCTGCGACGGAGCGAAGCGCACTTTGTCGCGCAGGTCGCGCATCTCGTCGATACCGCGATTGGATGCGGCGTCGATCTCGATGAGATCGAGGAAGGTTCCCTCACGGATCGCGGTGCAGTTCTCGCAGCGATCGCAGGGCTCGCCGTCCTTCGCCTTCGTGCAGTTCACGGCTTTCGCGATAAGGCGCGCGATGGTCGTCTTGCCGATGCCGCGCGAGCCGGCCAGGAGATATGCGTGCGCGACCTGACCGGCGCCGATCGCGTTCTTCAGCGTGCGGGTGACGTGCTCCTGTCCGACGATGGCGGCGAAGGTCTGCGGCCGATAGCGGCGATAGAGGGCAGAGCTTTCGGGCACAGGTCAACTCTAGAGAGGTGCGACCCGCCGCGCGAGGACAACGACATTCCAAAGGAAAGACTGGCCGTGCACCCTCCGTCGATCACGGACATCACGAACACGCACACGCGCGCAGCTCAGATCAGGCTTGCCTGCGGCACGCGACGGCGACCGCTTACCGCTGCTTCCTTCCGGATCTGACGGGGTTCACGGACCGACGCTGCACAGGACCCGACCGTCAACGCCACGCGACGCACGCAGGACCCGCGACGCCGGACCTTGGGAGGGAATTCAGCCCCGCTAGAGCGGATTGCGGGTACAGGGCACCGCTAGCTCCCCGCCTAGCACGACCACCACCATGGTATCGGCTAGCTGTCTCGGGCGATGATCTGATCCGCAACCTCGCGCAGATCCTTCCCCCATACGTCGGGCTTCTCGAGCAGCGGATTCCATAGCGCGCCCGGCCGCGCGACGAACGCGGCCGCGCAGCCGGCACGCATCGCGCCGGCCACATCCCACGCGTGCGCCGCGATGAGGCGGATGCGATCCAGCGGGACGCCGAGGTTGCGCGCGGCGGCCGCGTACGCCTCGGGCGCAGGCTTGAGCCGCTTGGCATCGTCCGCGGTCAGCGCCTCATCGAAGAGGTCGCGGATGCCGGCGTTCGAGAGCTGGGCCTCCTCGACCTGACCGGTCGAATTCGTGAGCGCGGCGACACGGAATCCGGCGGCGCGAAGCCGCGTGAGGCTCTCGCGCACGTCGGGGTGCGCGGGAAGCCGGCGGACTTCTCCGAGGATCGCCTTCTCGTCCGCCTCGGAGACGGTCACGCCTCGCTTCTCCGCGGTGAGCGCGAGCGCGGCGCGGAAGTGCGAACCGAAATCGAAGTACGGGCCGGTCACGGTCAGGAGAAGCGCGGACTGCAGCATCGTCGCGAACCACTCGCGGCGGACGGCCGCGTCGCCGAAAACGCGCGCGAAGTGAGGATCGAGCGC
This sequence comes from Candidatus Limnocylindria bacterium, assembly GCA_036523395.1. Taxonomy (NCBI): domain Bacteria; kingdom Bacillati; phylum Chloroflexota; class Candidatus Limnocylindria; species Candidatus Limnocylindria bacterium. The sequence goes on from DATDEH010000115.1 coordinate 6,401, forward strand.
GCCAAGATCGAGCAGCGTCTCGTTGACGTCGAAGACGAGCACACGGTCGCGCTCAGTAGCCACTCAGCGGAGAGGGCGGGATTCGAACCCGCGAGCCTTTCGGCTACCCGCTTTCCAAGCGGGCGCACTCGGCCACTATGCGACCTCTCCCGTCGTGAATTATGGGAGCGATGAGCTCCGCGGGCGTGAAAGGACAGCGATCGTCGCAGATCCTCGACGCCCAGGGTGATGAGGGTCACCCGCGGTTCCATCAGCGGAGAGGGCGGGATTCGAACCCGCGAGGCTTTCGCCTACCGCTTTTCGAGAGCGGCACCATCAACCACTCGGACACCTCTCCGGAATGAAGTTTATGGGCTAGGCGTTCCGTAGACTCGAAGTGCCGATGCAGGTCCGCCGCTTCCATTACGCATGGGTGATCGTCGCGGTGACGCTCGTCACGCTCATGGCGGCACAGGCGGTGCGCGCGGCACCCGGCGTCATCATCGTTCCGCTCGAGCAGGAGTTCGGCTGGGATCGCGCGGCGATCTCGCTCGCGGTCGGCGTGTCGCTGCTCGCGTTCGGCCTCGGTGGACCGCTCGGTGGCTGGCTGCTCGAGCGTTTCGGGCCGCGGCGCCTTCTCACCGGCGGCGTCCTCCTGATCGCCGCCGGCCTCTTCGCGCTCATCAACATCCGCGAGTTGTGGCAGCTATACGTGGTCTGGGGAATCGTGATCGGCCTAGGCACGGGCGCGGCGGGACAGGTCGCGAGCGCGGCGATAGCGCAGCGCTGGTTCCGCACCCATCGCGGGCTGATCGTCGGGCTCTTCGGCGGCGCAACCTCCGCCGGCCAGCTCGTCTTCGTTCCCGCCATGGCCGCATTGACCGTGGCTGTCGGCTGGCGTGCCGCGATCGCGCTCCTTCTTGGTGCGGCGGCAGTTGCCATCGTGCCGCTCGTGCTCCTCATGCGCGACCGGCCCAGCGATGTCGGGCAACGCGCCGTCGGCGAGGGCGCGACGCTCACCGCGGCAGAGAAGGCGGACGACGCTCGTCGGACACCGCTGCGCGAAGCGGTGCGGCGCCGCGAGTTCTGGCTTCTCGCGATGAGCTTCTTCGTCTGCGGCTACACATCGAATGGCCTCATCGGGACGCACCTCATCCCCCACGCTGTCGAGCACGGATTCACCGAGGTGGCGGCCGCGGGCGCCGTTGCGTTGCTCGGCGCGCTGAACATCGTCGGCACCCTCGCGTCCGGTTGGCTTACCGATCGCTACGACAATCGCAAGCTGCTCGCGGCGTACTACGGGTTCCGCGCGATGTCGCTGTTCGCGTTGCCGCTCATCTACGACCTTCGCGGCCTGCTCCTATTCGCGGTGGTCTACGGCCTCGATTGGATCGCGACGGTGCCGCCGACCGTGAACCTCACTGCGACGATCTTCGGTCGCGCATCGGTGGGCACGCTGTACGGCTGGATCTGGTTCTCGCACATGGTGGGCGCTGCGATCGCGGCGTACGCGGGTGGCTTCTTCCGCGTGCTCCTCGGCGACTATCACCTCATGTTCGTGAGCGCGGGGATCCTGGGATTCATCGCGGTGACGCTGGTGTCGCGGATCCCGGCGAGCGGACGCGCGGGGCCGCCGGGGGTGTTCGAGCCGGCGGGGACGTAGTCGGTGGAGCTGGAGCGCGGGCGCTTCGGCTAGACCGTCGCGCCTTCCTTTTCCATCGCTGGCGAGTATTTCCCGAGCGCTGCAGCGGATGTGAGCTTCGCGCGATGCTGGAACGCGCGCTGCGCCGCGGTCACGTTCGCGGTCTTCCCCGACCACGCCTTCTGCGGCGCGGCCTGCAGGCCGCGGCCATACGAGTAGGACAGCGTCCACGGCGCGCGGACCTTCGCCGCGTAGCGGTTGATCGCGTCGAGGTTCACCGTGGCCTCATCGTCGGATTGGCCCCCGGAGAGGAACACGATGCCAGGGACCGCGGCCGGCACCGTTTGCCGGAAGCACTCCACCGTGTAGCGGGCGACCTCGTCGGCCGAGGCGCGCTTCGCGGCCTCCTTGCCGGACAGCACCATGTTCGGCTTGAGCAGCATCCCATCGGTACGCACGCGTTGCGCCGCCAGTTGGATGAACACGGTGCGCAGCGTCTTGATGGTGACCTCGTTGCAACGCTCGATCGAGTGGGTGCCGTCCATGAGGACCTCGGGCTCGACGATCGGGACGATGCCGGCCTCTTGGCTCAGGGCGGCGTAGCGCGCGAGAGCGTGCGCGTTCACGCGGATGCAGGTGTCGGACGGGATGTTGTCGCCGTCGATGGTGATGACCGCGCGCCACTTGCTGAACACCGCGCCGAGTCCCTTGTACTCAGCGAGCCGTTCGCGCAGACCGTCGAGGCCCTCGGTGACGACCTCGCCCGGAGCGAATGGGAGTGGCTTCGCGCCGAGGTCGACCTTGATCCCGGGATGGATCCCCTGGTCCTTCAGGATCTTCACCAGTGGCGACCCGTCGGCAGCTTTCTGCCGGATCGTCTCGTCGTAGAGGATCACGCCGCTGATGTAGTCGGCGATGCCAGGCGCGCGGAAGAGCAGCTCGCGATACGCGCGGCGGTTGTCCTCGGTGTTCTCGACGCCGATCGTGTCGAAACGTCTCTTGATGGTGCTCGTGCTCTCGTCCGCTGCGAGGATGCCCTTGCCCGGAGCGACGAGTGCGCGAGCGATCTGCGCGAGATCTGGCACGGCCTCAGGATAGCCGCACCGTCCTATGCTCGCGACGTGGCTGAAGACGCCGTCCTCCGCACGGAAGGGCTGACCAAGCGTTTCGGTGAGCTCACCGCCGTCGATCATCTCGACCTCGAGGTGAAGCGTGGCGAGGTCGTTGGGCTGCTCGGTCCGAACGGCGCGGGCAAGAGCACGACCATCGGCATGGTCCTCGGGCTGGTCGCTCCGACCGCGGGCAGCGCGCAGGTGCTCGGGCATGACGTCGCCGCCCATCGGCAGAAGGCGCTCGCGAGCGTCGGCGCAATGCTCGAGGTCACATCCTTCTATCCCTACCTGTCGGGCCGCGACAACCTCGTCGCGGTGGCGCTGCTGCACAGCGACGGAGCGCTTGCTCGCGTGGACCCCGTTCTCACGCGACTCGGGCTTGCGGCGCGCGGTGGATCGAAGTTCCGCACATATTCGCTCGGTATGCGCCAGCGCCTCGGGATCGCGTCAACGCTGCTGGGAGATCCCGCCCTGGTCATCCTCGACGAGCCGGCCAATGGACTCGATCCCGCGGGCCAGCGCGAGATCCGCGAGCTCATCAAGGAACTGGCGAACGAAGGGCGCGGCATCCTGCTCGCGAGCCACCTTCTTCATGAGGTCGAGCAGGTGTGTGACCGTGTGGTCGTCATCAAGAAGGGCAAGCTCATCGCGAGCGGCACGATCGCCGACGTCGCGCATCGCGGTAGCTACTACGAGGTCACGGTGCCGGACATCGGCCGAGCGTCGGCCGCGCTGCGAGCGCTGCCGGGAGTGACGGAGACGCGCGAGACACCTTCGGGCCTCGAGGTCGTCGCCGACGCCGGTCGCGGCGCCGAGCTGAACCGTGCCCTCGCCACAGTCGGCATCTACGCGAGCGCGATCGTTCCACGCACGAGCTCGCTCGAGGATGTCTTCCTCGAGCTCACCGAATCGGGAAGCGATGCTCCGGCTCCTTCGTAGCGAGGTCTACCGGCTGCGGCGCCGCTGGATGCCGTGGATCCTCTTGCTGCTCATCATCCTGGCGGGCGCCGGGTTCTACGTCTTGGTCTATGTGAGCGCGCAGGCGCAACTGCAGGCCGTGCGCAGCGGCGCCATTCCTCGGCAGCCCGGCGCCGAGGAAGCGATGAACGAAGTGCTGCGAGAGATGCGCCCGGACCGCATTCAGACGTTCGGCGTTTCGCTCGTGAGCGGCCTCGGCAGCGTCATGCTCATCGTGTTCGCGGCGAGTCATGTTGGCGCGGAGTTCGGCTGGGGCACTCTCCGCACCCTGCTCGCACACGGCGCGGGCCGCTCGACATTCCTCGGCGCGAAGCTCCTGTCGATCGCGCTGTTTGCCGTGCTGTTCATGTTCCTCGGCGTCGTGGCGGCGATCGTCGGAAGCTACGTCGCAACGACCATCGCGGCCGCAGACCCGAGCGGACTTGACCTCGGTGCGATCGCGAACGCCGCGGCGCGCGGGTACTACACGTTCCTGCCGTACTTGGCGCTTGCGGCACTCATCGCGCTCTGGGTGCGCTCCGCCGGCGCGGGGATCGCGGCGGGCTTGGTCGTCTACTTCACTGAAGGTGTCGTCGCGCAGCTGCTCGTGTCGCTCAATCGGGAGTTCGCCAACATCGTGAACTACGGCCTGAGCCGGAACGTGAGCGCGCTGACACGATTAGCTGTCACAACGAGCGCCTCTCCCGATCCGGGGTTCGGCACTCTGCCGAGTCAGGGACAAGCCGCGATCGTACTCACCGCCTACATCGTCCTGTTCGTGGCGCTCGCTCTTTGGCGACTGCGGACCCGCGACGTCACGCTTGGCTGATGAGTCCTGATCGCGCCACGAGGATGAGCGCGACTGCGAACTGCAGCTGGCCCGAACAGCTCCGCGTGGATCACGCGGACGGCACACCGCGATGAGTCGAGAAGAACTCGCGCAGCAATGCCTCGCTCTCGGCGCGGCGCACACCGAGCCGCCACTTCGGATGGTGATTCAGCTTGGGCTCCTCGAACAGCTGCGCCACCGAGACCACGGCTCCGGCTTTGTCGTCCGGCGCGCCGAATACCACGAGCGGCACGCGCGCGAGCACGATCGCGCCGGCGCACATCGCGCACGGCTCGACCGTGGCGTACAGCGCCGTGTCGCTGAGTCGCCATCGGCCGAGGGTGATGCCGGCCGCGCGTAGCGCGATGACCTCGGCGTGCGCCGTTGGATCGTGTTCGACCTCGCGGCGGTTGTGCCCGCGCGCGATGACCGTGCCGCCACGGACGATCACCGCGCCGATCGGCACGTCATCGTGCGCGGCCGCGGCACGCGCCTCGGCCAGCGCCTCATCCATGAGCGGCATGTCGTCGCCGGCGCCGGGCAACGTACGCGGATCGAGCGTGGGCTGCATCAGACCCCCAGGTACCTGGCTTCGACATCGCCCGCTGCCGCTAGCTCGGCCGGCGTGCCCGAGAAGACGATGGTGCCCTTGTTCATCACGTAGACGCGCTGCGCCACGCGCGTCGCGAGCGCGAGATTCTGCTCGACGAGCAGGAGCGCGAGTCCGCTCTCGCGCAGACGGACCAGCGCGTCACCGACCTCGGTGACGAGCTTCGGCGCGAGGCCTTCCGACGGCTCGTCGAGCAGAAGCAGGACCGGGTCCCGAAGGAGGGCCCGCCCGATCGCGACCATCTGCTGCTCGCCGCCCGAGAGCTCGTCTCCGCGATTGCCCAGACGCCGCTGGAGCGACGGGAACAGCTGTACAACTCGCGCGAGATCCCATTCACCTCCGTTCGAGCGCGCCGCGATGGTGAGGTTCTCGAGGACGGTGAGGTCGGCGAACACGCGCCGACCCTGCGGGACGAGCGCGACACCGGCGGCCGCGACGTGGTGCGGCGCTTTCGCGGTGACGTCGCGGTCGCCGACACGGACGGTGCCGCCGCGCGGGCGGACGAACCCGACGATCGCGTTGATGGTCGTGGTCTTCCCCGCGCCGTTCCGGCCGAGCAGCGCGACGGACTCGCCGTCCGCAACGTCGAGCGACACACCTTGCAGGACATGACTCTCGCCGTAGTAGGCGTGCAGGTCGCGCACCGCGAGCGTCATGCGACCACCTTCCCGAGGTAGACCTCGTTCACGAGCGTATCTCCACGGACCTGCACCGGCGTGCCTTCGGCGATGACGCGGCCCTCGTGAAGGACGGTGATGCGCTCGGCGAGCCGGAACACGACGTCCATGTCGTGCTCGACGATGACGAGCGTGAGCGACCGATCGAGCGATGCGATGAGCTCGGTGATGCGGCCGGTCTCGGCCGGGGACATGCCGGCCGTCGGCTCGTCAAGAAGCAGCACGCGCGGGCGCCGCGCGAGCGCGACCGCGAGCTCGAGCTGCCGCCGCTCGCCGTGCGAGAGCGCGTGAGCCGGTGTCGCAGCGCGCGCGCCGAGGCCCACGCGTTCCAAGAGGTCGTCGGCCGCGACGCGTTCGCTCTTCGGTGGAGACGTGAACGGACGGTACGGACCGGCAGCTGCGGCGACGGCGATCGCAACGTTGTCGCGCGCCGAAAGCGGATCGAAGAGCTCGTTCCGTTGATACATGCGCGCGACGCCGCGACGTGCCAGTTCGTGCGGCCGCCGGCCCGTCACGTTCTCACCGGCGAGCCGCACCTCACCCGAGGTGGGCTCGAGCTCGCCGGTCAGCACGTTGAACAGCGTCGTCTTCCCCGCGCCGTTCGGACCGATGATCGCGCGCCGCTCGCCCTCGGCGACCTTCAGGGACACGCCGGCGAGCGCCTTGATGCCGCCGAATTCGCGGCGAAGCTCGCTCGTCTCGATCATGCGCGCGCCCGCGCGTACGCGACGCGGGCCAGGCCGACGATCCCCTGCCGGGCCGCGAGCACGAAGATGATGAACACCAGGCCGAGCACTGTTTCGGCGAACGCGATGTACGACGGCATCACCCGTTCGATGAACAGCACGACGATCGCTCCCACCACTGGCCCGAGAAGCGAGCTCGCCCCGCCGATGAGGACCGACACGAACGCCTCCACCGATCTCGCGACCCCAACGTCGTTCGTCGACACGAAGCGGAGCGAGTACGCCTGCAGCGCACCGCCGACGCCGGCGATCGCACCGGCGAGCACGAATGCAGAGAGCTTGAGGCGCGTGGTGTCGTAGCCGAGCGCGCGCATACGCCGCTCGTTCTCACGCAAACCGACGAGGGCCCGGCCGTAGGTGGACGAGCGGATGCGCCACACGATGAGGAGCACGACGAGGAAGATGACCGCGACGAGATGGAAGAGGGCGTCGGGTCCGTTGAAGTCGAGGCCGAAGAGCATCGGCCGGCGCACGCCGGAGAAGCCATTCGATCCTCCGGTGATGTCGACGGCTTGGAACGCGACAGCGAAGACCATCTGCGCGAAGGCGAGCGTGAGCATGAGGAAGAAGATCCCCGCGGCCCGGACAGCCACGGCGCCGATCGCGAGCGCGAGCAGCGATGAGACGAGGATCGCCGCACCGAGGCCGAGGAGCAGGTCGTCGCTGCCGAGACGCTGCCCGGCGATCGCCGCGGCATACGCGCCGGCACCGAAATACGCCGACTGTCCGAGGGATGGCATGCCCGCGGAGCCGACGAGCAGGTCGAGCGAGAGCGCGAGGATCGCGAGCACGAGCATGTCGCGCAGGATGCTCGTCGCGTAGCGCGATCCCTCCCACGGCGCCGACCAGATCGGGAAGGTGACCAGCAGCGCCGCGGCGGCGAACACGGCGAGAAGAGGCAAGATGCGCACGCGGGCGAAGACGCCGCTCAACGCGCGATCCGGATACGCCCGAGCAGACCGGTCGGGCGCAGCAGGAGGACGAGCGCCATGATCGCGAAGATCAGCGCGAGCGCGAACTGCGGGACGAGCACTTTGCCGAACGTGTCCGCCGGTCCGATGAGCGCGCTGCCGGCGACGGCGCCGGACAGCGTTCCGAGTCCTCCGACGACGACCACGACGAGCGAGTAGATGAGGTAGTCGACGTCCATGCCCGGGTAGATGCCAAATACGGGCGCGGCGATGACGCCGGCGAGGCCGGCGAGCGCTGCGCCGATCGCGAACGTCACCGCGAAGAGCCGGTCGATGTCGACGCCGAGCGCTGCGAGCATCGGGGCGTCCTGCACGCCGGCGCGGATGAGCGCGCCGACACGCGTGCGACGGTGCACGATCGCAAGGACGACAGCGAGCGCGGCGCCGAAGGCGATCACGAAGAGCCGGTACACCGGGTAGTCACCGCCCAGGATCGTGATCGCGTGATCGAGTCCGGCCGGGAACGGGACCGAGCGGATCTCGCGACCCCAGGTGAGGCCGATGAGGTCGGCGATCACAAGCGACACGCCGATGGTCAGAAGGACCTGATCCAGATGCCGACCGCGTAAGCGCCGGAGCAACAGCGGCTCCATGAGCAGTCCGAGCGCTCCGATGAGGACTGGTGCAAGCACGAGCGCGAGCCAGAACTGTCCGGTCCGCTGCACGACGCTGAGCGTGATGTACGCGCCGAGCATGTAGAACGCGCCGTGCGCGAGGTTGACGACGTCCATCATCCCGAAGATGAGCGAGAGGCCCGCGGCCAGTATGAAGAGCAAGGCGCCGAACGAGATCCCGTTCAGCGCCTGCACGACCGCCGTCTCGGGAGTCATCCCGGAAGGTTATTTGCCCGGATCGGTCACGCGAGCGACCTTGCCAACGATCGTGTTGACGGCCTGGCCGCTCTGCACTTTCACCTCGCGGATGTACATGTCCTGGATCGGGTTGTGGGTTTCCTTGTCGAACTCGAAGTCGCCGCGCGGGCTCTTGAACTTCACGCTCTCGAGCGCCGCGATGAACGCGTCCTTGTTCGAGGTGTCGCCCTTCACTGCCTGGAGTGCAAGGTCGACTGCCTGCATCCCGTCCCACGCCTGGACCGCGAAGACGTCGGGCAGCAGGCTGTACTCCTTCTGATACGCGTCGACGAAGGCCTTGTTCTCAGCGTTGTCGAGCGTCACGGCCCAGAACAGCGACGTCGTGGCGCCGTTCGCCTGCTCCTTCACTTCCTTGAGCACGTCCTGCTCGGTGAGGAATCCGGCGCCGTTCATCTTGTAGCCGGCCGCCGGCATGCCGAGCTGCGTCCACGCCTTGATGTAGTTGATCGCATCAGTGCCGGAGAAGAAGGAGTAGATGTCCTTCGTGTTCTGCGCCTTGATCTGCGTCACATAGGGGAGGAAGTCGGCGCTCCCCAGCGGTGCCTTGAGCCCACCGGTGATCTTCCCGCCGCCCTTCGTGAAGCCGCTCGTGAAGTCGGCGGCCGACTCGTTGCCGAACCCGTAGTCGGCGACGAACGTGAAGACCTCCTTCACGCCCTTCTGCGTCGCGAAGTACTCGCCGATCGGGTAGCTGATCTGGTACGAGCTGAACGAGGTGCGGAAGATGTACTTGCTCTTGCAGGATGGCGTGCAGTTGGTCGTCGTGCGCGTGAGCGCGTTCCCGCCGGCGTTCGTCTCGATGAAGATGAGCTTCGCCGCATCGATCGCGTTGCGGACCGCGTAGGCGATCGGCGTCGCGACGATGCCCATCATCAGATCGACACGATCCGAGTCGATGAACTTCTGCGTCTTCTGAGCGCCGACCACCGGGTCGTTCGCCTCGTCCTCGTAGACGACGGTCACCGGGCGGTTGGCGAGCTTATTGCCCTTCTGCTTCAGGTAGAGGTCCGTCGCGCGCTTCATGGAGTTCCCGAGCTCCGCATACACCTTCGTGAACGGCAGAAGCTGGCCGATCTTGAGCGCCGGACCGGGCGACGCGGTCGGCTCGACGGTCGCCGCTCCGCTCGGGTTGGGCGTCGCCGCGGGGCCGCAGGCCGCGATCGCCGCTGCCGCGGACGACGCCGCGAGGAATTGCCGTCTCGTGAGCCGGTAGCGGCGTTCCGCGCCGTTGTTCTCGTCCATGTGCTCCTCCCCTACGCGGTTGTCTGACCGCGGGCGAGCCTACCGACCGCCCTGCGGGCTGGCAAGCATCACCGCGTCGCATCGCTCTTCCCGCGACGCGGCACGCGCAGGTTCACGAAGATGGTGACGTGCTTGACGTTATGATTGCATCGTGATAACATTGACCAAAAGTGGTATCCAGGAGGCGGGATTGAGTGATCCGCGCGCAAGTGCGGCCGTCGGGCAAGCGATCAAACAAGGCAAGCTGCCGCACCCAACGACCTTGAGGTGCGCCGACTGTGGCGCGATAGCGACTAACTACGACCATCACCTCGGTTATGCCCGCGAACACTGGCTCGACGTGCAGCCTGTCTGCGTCCGTCACAACAGCGCTCGCGCCTGGGCGCCAAACATGGAACGCAGCACATCGGGGTTCTCGGCGGTGCTGACGCGCGTCCCGACCTGGCTCCTCGAAGAACTTGACCGCGAGTCGACGGAGTCGAATCGCAGCCGGAACGGTCAGCTGATCTGGATCCTGATGCAGCGCTATCCAGAGGCCACCGCCGCGCATCGGGAGGAGCAAGGGTTTCGGAATCGTGGTCCTCAACTTCGAGAGGAAGAGGCTGTCTACATGTGCAGCGTCGCGTAATTCACATTTAGGGGAGGCAAGACATGATCCGCGAGAAGCCAGCGTTCATCGCACCGGGTCTGATCACGTTCCTGTTCCTGGTAGTCCTGGAGTTGGTCACGATCGCCGCGCTGTTTGCCCTGATCTTTGAGCGGGCGCCCTTTCCCTTGATCGTCCTGGACATCCTCGCGATCGTCGCAGTCGGCATCTGCTTTGGCGGATTCCTCGTCGTCAGCCCGAACGAGGCGCAGGTGCTCCAGCTGTTCGGCAACTACGTCGGCACGGTGAACAAGCCGGGCTTCTGGTGGACCAACCCGTTCACGATGCCCAGACGCAAGGTGTCCCAGCGCGTGCGCAACTTCGAAAGCACGCACCTTAAGGTGAATGATCACGACGGCAACCCGATCGAGATCGCTTCGATCGTGGTGTGGCGCGTCACTGACACGGCCGAGGCGGTGTTCCAGGTCGACAACTACGAGAACTATGTCAAGGTCCAGACGGAAGCCGCCGTCCGCAATCTCGCGACCAGCTATGCGTACGACTCGCACCAGAGCGACCGGCTCTCATTGCGCACCAGCAGCGACGAGATCACCGGTCGTCTCCGCAGCGAGGTGCAGGACCGTCTCGCGAAGGCCGGCATCGAGGTCATCGAGGCGCGCCTGTCGCACCTGGCGTACGCGCCGGAGATCGCGCAGGCGATGCTGCGCCGCCAGCAGGCGAGCGCGGTCGTCGCGGCGCGCACCACCATCGTCGAAGGTGCGGTTGGGATGGTCGAGATGGCGCTGGCGGAGCTGTCTAAGCGGAGCGTGGTCGAGCTCGACGAGGAGCGGAAGGCCGCGATGGTGAGCAACCTGCTCGTCGTCCTCTGCAGCGAGCAGAACACGCAGCCAGTCGTGAACACGGGCAGCCTGTACACCTAGATCGGGCCGTGGCAGAGAAGAAGGCCTATCTCCTGCGCCTCGACGCGCAGCTGCACGACGCACTGC
>DATDEH010000116.1 GCA_036523395.1 Candidatus Limnocylindria bacterium
ATCGCGAACGCTCTGGATGAACAGGTCCTGACTCGCACGGCGGATCCCGAGATCGCGAAGGGTCAGGACGGATGGCATGTCCGGGACTTCGGCCGCGGTATCCAGATTCAACACTTCACTCAGAACGAGAACCCAGAGAAGCTCGCCAGCGCCGGCGGCGTGATCGGGAAGTTCGGTGTCGGCTTGAAGGACGCGCTCGCGACGTTCCACCGCAACGGGATCACCGTCACGGTCCGCTCGCGCTTTGGGACGTATCGTCTCAAGACAGCGGCGAAGACCGGCTTCGGCGACATCAAGACGTTGCACGTTGAGTACGACGACACACCGAACGCAATGGTCGGGAGCGACGTAAGTCTGGCCGGCGTCTCGGACGAATCCGTGCGCGCGGCGCAGTCGCTCTTCCTCCGTTACTCGGGCGAGCTGCCCATCGAGTCGAGTGTCGACGCGCGAGGTCACGACGCGACGCTCGGTGCGGCGCCGGTTGGTCCGGCGAGCAGTTGTTGGATCTCGACGTGGTAGCGCGACGAGAGGTCCCGTGCTTCCGCCTCCCAGCGCTGCTTTGCGACCGGATCGCTGAGCGTCGGCCGCAGGCGGCGAGTGCCGAACAGCGTGGCCGTTGGAGGGAAGGCGCGAAGCGCGCGCAGCCCTGGTAGCTGTGGCGAGACCACCTCACGCCACTGCTCGCACGCCCGCGCGATCGCCGCGTACTTGTCCCCCCATGAGTCATCGGTGCGCGCCTGGCGCGCCAGCGCGAAAACGGCGGCGGCGTCGACGATCCGTCGCGCCATCGCGTAGCCGTCAACCAGCGCGCCAAAGCCGAAGATGTCGTCGCCAAAGATCTCGCGCATCTCTGCGATCACGTCGATGAACTGACGCAGCTGCAGCCAGTGCTCGCGGCCCTTGTCGAGCTGAGCATCCGTCATCGCGCGCAAATCGTTCATCCAGCTGCCGGCGTACAACCTCGTCGAGTCCACCATGATCTCGGTCATGCTGCCCGTGAGCCACGGCTTCAGTCCGGTCGGGGCTTCGATCCGCGCTTTCTGCAGCCCGAGCGCGATCTCGACGAGTAGTCCTTCGTCATCGGCCGGACCATGCATGCGGGTTGGCGGCGTATACGTGCCGGCAGCCATGTCGAGGGAGGCGCGTACGACGGTCTCGACCCGTTCCTCGGTGCCGAGGCGACGCCGCATCGTGCGAAGACCCGAAGCGTACGTGCGCACGATCCGTTCGACGAAGCGGATCGCGCGGGTGGGCAGGAGCACGCGGCCAAAGCCGATAACGCGAAGCACGGCGGCGACGCGGTCGTGCAGCGCCGCGGTTGCCATGAGGTACGCACGCACGCCTTCCATCGGCACGCGGTGCCCGCGCAACCACAGTTCGAAGGCAAGCTCCCGGAGCGGCATTCGGCCGCCGAGCTCGAGACCTTCAATAAGCAGAGCCGCGGTGCCAAACGGGTAGATCGACAGACTGCCTTTCCCACGGCCGCGACCGCGCTGCTGCGGCCTGCAAATCACGCCGGCGCGATGGCGACGTTCGAGCTGGCCGCGGCTGAGCGTCCAACCGCGAGCCGCGGCAGAAGCCAGCACGACCTCGGCCTCCTCGCCGTCGACGGCATCAGGTTGGGACTCTCGTGCATTCATGTCGTGAAAGCGTAGCGACGCACACACCGCATCCGAGGGCCTGCGCGCATACCTCTGTATCTGCCGGGCGCGTGCCTCGCTCGCAGAGTCGCGCGCCCAGCCGTCATCTTGCGCGGGTCAGCCTGGAGCCTGCACGGGCTCGCGCAACCCGCGCGTTTTGTACCCCCAACGTACCCCCAACCCAACGACCAAGAGCGAACTCTGGTGAACCACGACGTACCATCCGCCAGCGTGTTTCTTCGGAAACACTGATGAGAGTGCACGTCACCCGGTGGTGGCCTCGGTCTTCAAAACCGCTGACGGGGCGCTTTGCGTTCCGTGGTGGGTTCGACTCCCATGCACTCTCGCCAACTCCGCCACTACCCCGTGCTAGGTTCGTCAGCAGGATGACGCAGACGACGCCCCCAAATCCTGAACGCGAGCAGACCGACGAAAGTCTTCGCGCTGAACGCGATCTGGCGGATCTGGCACTTGGGGAAGAGCTGGCCGCTGTCGACGAGACCGCGGACGCCGTCATCGACAAGGCGCGGGCACGCGCAGACGCCGTGCTCGCCGAAGCACGCGCGAACACCGACCGCCAGACCGGCAGGGCCAACGCGCGAGCGTCGGGGATCGTCGCGGAAGAGAGGTCAATCGAGGACCAGGCCGTCCGCGAAGAGCGAGCGGACGCCGACGAATCTCTCCGGGTAGAACGCGCCGAGCAGGTCGCGCTGCTGTCTGCGGAGCGCACCGAGACCGACAAGGACCTGTCAAGTGAACGCGCTCGATCCGACGCTGCGCTGGCGACCCGCGACGCGTTCCTTGGGATCGTCAGCCACGACCTGCGCAACATCCTGAGTGGCATGATGGGATTCGCCGGGATGATCTCCAGAGATGTCTCGCGGGACGACCACGTTGACCGCATCCTCACACACGCGAAGCAGATCCAGCGATCCGGTGCTCGGATGAACCGCTTGATCGGTGATCTCGTGGACGTGGCAAGCATCGAAGCCGGCGTGCTCGCGGTGGCGCGTGAGCCGGGTGATCCAACGCAGGTTGTCGCGGAAGCGGTCGCCGCGTTCCAGCCCCAGGCTGCGGCGAAGAATGTCGCCCTCACCGCGGAGGTCCGACCCCTGCCGTCGCTCGTGACCTTCGATCCGGCGCGCCTTCTTCAGGTGCTGACGAATCTTCTCAGCAACGCGATCAAGTTCACCCCCGCCAACGGTCACGTCGCCGTCCGCACGGATCGCGTCGGTGATGAGGTCGTGATCGCGGTCAGCGATACAGGCGTGGGGATCCCCAGCGACCAGCTTGAGGCCGTCTTCGCTCGGTTCGTCCAGGTCACGAAGAACGATCAACGCGGTGTGGGCCTGGGTCTTTACATCTCCCGGAGCATCGTGCAGGGCCACGGCGGACGCATCTGGGCGGAGAGCAAGATGGGCGAGGGAAGTACCTTCCGCGTGGCGCTGCCGATCGAGCCGGACCTCGCGCTCGCGAAGTAAGCCAGCGGAGACTTCGTTCGCGGCGACGGCCGCCTAGACTTCGCGCTCACCCTTGGACGACAAGCGTGCGGTCCTCATCTCGGCCGGCGCGCTCATCGACGGTAGTAGTGCAGCCGTCCTGCGTCCGGGCGCGGTGCTCACCGAGGGTGATCGCATCCGCGCTGTCGGAAGCCGCATCGACGCCCCGGCGGATGCCGAGCGGATCGATCTCCCGAACGCGACGATCACGCCGGGACTGATCGACTGCCACATCCACCTGTCAGACGCAGGAATCGCCGACGCGTCCGTTCAGGATCACGATCCGTCGGGGCTTCGCATCCTGCGCATGGCCGAGCACGCCCGTCGCACGCTGTTCGCCGGCTTCACCACGGTGCGCGACGTCGGCGGACGCGACCACCTCGAATTCGCGCTGCGGCGCGCGGCGCAAGAGAAGCTGGTGCGCACGCCGCGCCTGGTCCTCGCCGGCAAGATCGTTTCGATGACCACCGCTGGCGCGTCGGCGTGGCCCGGGATGTACCGGCAGTCCGACGGTGTGCACGAGGTGATCAAAGCCGTCCGCGAGCAGGTCGCCGCGGGCGCCGACGTGATCAAGATCATGGCGACCGGTGCGGTTCTGGCGCCGGGCCATGAGCGTCCGACGTCGGCGCAGTTCACGCGCGACGAGCTGAAGGCTGCGGTCGAGACCGCGCACGCGATGGGTCTTCGCGTCGCCGCGCACGCGCATGGGATCGAGGGCATCGCGCGCGCCGTCGAGGCGGGCGTGAACACGATCGAGCACGGAACGCACCTCCACGAAGATCCCGGCGTCGCGAAGGAGATGGCCGCGCGCGGCGTCTTCCTCGTCCCGACCCTCAAGGCGCTCGCGCGGATCGCGGATCCCGATGGCCCCGGTGTACCCGAGGACATGCGCGCCAAAGCGCGGGATCGCCGCTCCGACCGCGACCGGACCTTCCGCCTCGCGCTGGAGCTCGGCGTGCCGATCGCGATGGGCACCGACGCTGCAACGCCGTTCAACCGCCACGGCGAGAACGCCGAGGAGCTCGAGCTGATGGTCTCGCTCGGAATGACTCCGCTCGCTGCGATCGCGGCGGCGAGCAGCGTCGCGGCTCGCGCACTTGATCGCGACGACGTCGGCGTGCTCGCGCCGGGGCGACTTGCGGACGTCGTGGTGTGGGACGGCGAGCCGTCCGAGGACATCCACGCACTTCAGCGCGCACCTCGCGCGGTGTTCCTCGGCGGCAAGCGCGTGATGTGACGCAAGTAGCAGCGTCGGCCGCGCCGCGCGCGCACACTGGTGACACACGATGACGTCGAAGGAGCGGCTCGCACCTGCCCTCGAGACCGAGGGCGGGCTCGATGAGGCCAGCGCCGCGGAACCAGGCCGCACCTCGACCCTGGCCGCCCTCGAGTTCCGCGACTTTCGCCTGTTCTGGTTCGGTCTCGTTGTCTCGAACATCGGGTCGTGGATGCAGATCTACGGCCTCGGGTGGCTGGTCGTGCAGCTTGCGATCCGCGACGGCGTTCCGCAGCTCGCTCCGTTCTACCTCGGCCTCGTCGGTCTCGCGCGCGCGATCCCCGGGCTGACGTTCGGTCTTTTCGGTGGCGCCGTCGCCGACCGAACGGATCGACGCCGCCTCCTCATCGTCACGCAGGCCTCGGCCGCGATCGTCGCGTTCGTGCTCGCGATCCTCACCATCACCGAGCACATCAACATCGTCGAGGTCGTACTCATCAGCGCGCTCAACTCGATCATCTTCTCGTTCGATGCGCCGACACGGCAGGCGATGGTGCCGCGCCTGGTAACGGACAAGGAGCTCATGAGCGCGATCGGCCTCAACTCCGCGGCGTTCAACGGCGCGACGCTCATCGGACCGCTCATCGGCGGCGTGCTCATCATCCCCTTCGGCGTCGGCGGGCTCATGCTCATCAACGCCATCTCGTATCTCGCCGTCGTCGCGGCGCTGCTCGTGATCTCGCCGCAGCCGAGCGAGGTCCGCCGCCGGCTCTCGATGCTCGCGTCGATCCGCGAAGGACTCGCGTACATCCGCCGCGATCCGGTCCTGCGCTGGGTCGTGCTCCTCACCGTCTCGACAGCGCTCTTCACGCGCCCGTACATCCAGCTCCTGCCCGCGGAGGCGCAGTTCCTCGGTGTCGGCGCGCTCGAGCTGTCGTGGCTCCTCGCCGCGTCCGGGGTGGGGGCACTCGGCGGTGCGCTCGTCACCGCGTCGCTCGGCGGCTGGAAGCGGCGCGGCGCGATCCTGGTCGGAAGCGCGCTGAGCCACGGTCTGCTGCTCGCGCTCTTCGCGGAGCAGCGCTCGCTCATCGGCGCGATGGTGTTCATCGGACTCACGAGCTTCGCCGTGATGCTGTTCCTCGGCATGGCGAACACGCTGATGCAAACGCGTACGCCCGATCATCTGCGCGGCCGCGCTATGAGCGTGCACACCATGGTCTTCATGGGCTTCATGCCGCTCGGTCAGATGCTGCTGGGATCGCTCGGCACGGTCGCCGGCATCAACACGGCGTTCCTCGCCGGCGGTCTGATCGTCGTGTTCGTCTCGACATTCGCGCTGCTACGTGGCGCGGCGCTGCGTGGCGCCATTGCGAGCTCGCATCCACGAGTGGTCGCGCGCTCCGGCTAGAAATTCCGCTGTTTTTTCGACCTCTTGACAGGGCGCCGCCGCCTCCCTACGTTCTAGAACAGACGTTCTAATCACGTCCGGTGAGGCCAGGCTCCGGATGCGGGTGGGACGGCCATAAAGGGGAGCCGCCGTGGGAGCCACTGGACTGGCCGCAGCTATCGCGCGCATCGAGACGAGGTACGGCACGCGCGCCGTCGTGCGGGGCGACGTCGCGGAGCGCCAGGACGGCGAGCGCCGCATCGCGTCCGGGACGTCGCTCGATCGCGTGACGGGCGGCGGCATCCGGGCGGGCGAGCCGCTCGCGTTCATCGGACCCCTGACCGCGGGCAAGCTCACGCTCGCGCTCCACGTGGTGGCCACGGCGCAGCGCGAGGGCGGGATGGTCGCGTGGATCGATCCGTCCGCCTCGTTCGATCCGCTCGCGGCGGTGCGCGCCGGCGTGGACCTCGACCGCGTCGTCGTCGTTCGCGCGCGCGATGTCGCCGAAGTGCTCCTCGCCGGCGCGGCGGCGCTACGCAGCGAAGGTTTCCGGCTCGCGGTCGTGGATGTTGGGCCATCGTTCGCGTCGCGCTGCGACGTGGACGATCTCGCCCCGCTGCTGCCGGTGGTACGCGGCTCGCCCGCGGCACTGCTCGTAGTGGCGGAAGAGCGCGGTCGGCGGACGGCGCTCCCGATGGTGCGGGTCGAACCGCTCGACTGGCGCGAGCGGTTCGGTCGCACCGTCGGATGGTCGTTCGCGGCGGGCGCGCCGGCATCGCGAGAGCGCGCGCTGTTCGCTGTCATGGCGCTCGATGCGGACGCGAGCGATCTCGGCATGCGCGCCGAGCTCGCGGAGCTCGCGAGTTGATCGCCGCGGTCGTCGTGCGCGACGCGAACGACACGCTGCATGCGCG
>DATDEH010000117.1 GCA_036523395.1 Candidatus Limnocylindria bacterium
CGTTCCGCAACTGGTCGGTCGACGGGATCATGTCCGACTTCCCGGAGCGCGTGCCTAAGGAGTAGTCCTCAGCCCGGCGTGCTCGATGCCCAACCGCGCGAGCGTTCGACAGCGCGCTGCCAACCGTCGTAGAGGAAGCGACGTTGATCAACTGACATCGTCGGCTCGTAGCGCGCCGCGACCGCTCGCCTCCGACGTAGCTCGTCTGGCGTCTTCCATACACCGACCGCGAGACCGGCGAGGAACGCCGCACCGAGTGCCGTCGTCTCTTGTATGGCGGCCACCTCGACCGGCACGCCGAGCAGATCCGACTGGAACTGCATGAGGAAGCGGTTTGCGGTGCTGCCACCATCGGCGCGCAAGACGTCGATGGACTGTCCGGCCGCGCGCATCGCCTCGACGAGATCGCGCGTCTGATAGGCGATGCTCTCGAGGGTCGCCCGCGCGACGTGCGCACGCGTGGTCCCGCGCTCGATCCCAATGAGGAGTCCGCGTGCGTACATGTCCCAGTGCGGCGCGCCGAGGCCGGTGAACGCGGGGACGAAGTACACGCCGTCGTTGCCGGTGAGGCTTGACGCGAGCGCCTCGGTCTCCTCAGCGCGCGTGATGATGCCAAGACCGTCGCGCAGCCACTGCACCGCGGCGCCGGTGATGAACGCGCTCCCTTCGAGCGCGTAGCGCACGCCGTCGCCGATGTCCCACGCGATCGTCGTGAGCAGACCGCCGCGCGCCGGCGCTGCGGTCGCGCCGGTGTTCGCGAGCAGGAAGCAGCCGGTGCCATAGGTGTTCTTCGCCTCGCCGGATGCGAAGCACGTCTGCCCGAACAGCGCTGCCTGCTGGTCGCCCGCGATCCCGGCGATCGGCACCGCCGTGCCGAAATGTGATGGGTCGGTTTCGCCGACGACGCCCTTCGACGGCACGGGCGTTGCGAACATCGAGCGCGGCAGGTCGAGCATCGCGAGCAGCTCGTCGTCCCATCGACGTCGGTGGATGTCGAAGACCATCGTCCGCGATGCGTTGGATACGTCCGTCACGTGAACGCGGCCGCCCGTGAGCTTCCACACCAGCCACGTGTCGATGGTCCCGCACAGCAGCTCGCCGGCTTCGGCGCGCGCCTGCGCGCCGGGGACCTGATCGAGGATCCAGCGGACCTTCGTCGCGGAGAAGTAGGCGTCGATGACGAGTCCGGTGCGCTCGCGCACGAGCCCCTCGAGCCCGCGGGCGCGCAGCGCTTCGCAGATCTGTGCGCTCGCGCGGCTCTGCCACACCACCGCGGGGTGGATCGGGCGGCCCGTCGCGCGTTCCCAGACCACGGTGGTCTCGCGCTGATTCGTGATGCCTATGCCCGCGACGTCCTTCGCACCGATGCGGGCCGCGGCGAGCGCATCGCGGCCGACCGCGATGGTCGTCGCGAAGATCTCGTCGGGGTCGTGCTCGACATGGCCGGACGCCGGGTAGCTCTGCCGGGTCTCGCGGTCGGCGGCGCCGCGGACCGCTCCGTCGGCGTCGAAGACGAGCGCGGCCGAGCCGGTCGTTCCCTGGTCGAGCGCCAGGACGAATGTCACTTCACGCTGAAGCGACGCATGGGCTCGACCTCGCGGCAGTACGCTGCGACCTCGCCCTTGGTCCGCTCGGCATCCCAGCCGAGGAGCGGTCCCATCAGCCCCGCGACGACGTCGATGCAGTCGAGGCCCTGGCACGGCGCGAGGCCGAGCGCCGTTCGCCGTAGCAGCGCATCGCCGATCGTCCGCGCCCACTCGCTCCGAACGGCGTGGACGATCTCCGCCGCCATGCCCTTGTAGTGGGGACAGAGCGGCGCTGCCAGGGACGGATCATCTGCGGCCAGGGCGGCGATCGCGAGCGCACGCGACCCATCCGCGCCTGGCAGCGGTGTGGAGGCGGTCGAGGATCCGCGGATCGCGGCGCTGCCGACGGGACCGAGCTTTCGCGCCGCGAGGTCGGTCACCTCCTCGGCGATGGCGCGGTACGCGGTGATCTTCCCGCCGACGACGGACAGGACGCCCGCGACGCCGTCGCGGCGCTCGTGGTCGAAGAGCGCGTGCTTCCGCGACACCTGGCCCTCGCTCACGCCTTCCTCGCGGACCAGCGCGCGGACGCCCGCCCATGTGAAGAAGATCTCGTCGAACGGCGCGTTGGGGAAGGCGCGATGCGCCTCGTCCTGCAGATAGCGCACGTCCTCCTCCGTCGCGGACGCGTCGGCGGGATCTCCCTCGTAGTCGGTGTCGGTCGTGCCGACGATCGTGCTGTCGAGCCAGGGCACGACGAAGAACAAGCGGCCGTCGCGCTTCGCGAACAGGACGTGCGCCTGCTGCGTGGCGCGCGGCGTGACGATGTGGATGCCCTTTGTGAGCCGGAGCAGGGGCTTCGCGGTCCGGCGCAGCGGCGCGATCGTCCGATCCAGCCACGGGCCCGTGGCGTTGATGGTCAGTCGTGCACGCACCTCGAGATCGGCGTCGGCGATCCTGTCGCGCACGACGGCGCCGCCGACGCGGTCGCCCTCACGCAGGTAGGACGTCGCGCGAGCGTGATTGAGGACGAGCGCGCCGTGATCTGCCGCGTCGACGACGTTCTCGATGACCAGGCGCTCCACCAGCGGCACCTGTGCGTCATAGAAGCGCCAGGCGCCGGTGAGTCCGTCGGGATCGAGTGCCGGTTCCGCCGCGAGCGTCTCGTCGCGACCGAGCCACTTTCGCTTCGGCAGTGTCTTGTCGAGCGAGAGGGCGTCGTAGAGCTGCATGCCGATGCGCAGCTTGAACTGGTACCAGAGGCTGGGCCGGTAGAACGGCAGGAGGAACGCGAGCGGGAACACGAGGTGCGGCGCGATGCGAAGGAGGATCTCGCGCTCGCGCATGTCGCTGCGCACCAGCGCGAAGTCGAAGAGTTCGAGATAGCGCAGGCCGCCGTGGATGAGACGCGTCGGCCGTGAGGTCGTCCCGGAGGCGAAGTCGTCCTGCTCGACGAGAGCGACCGAATGTCCGCGGAGAGCCGCGTCACGCGCGATCCCCGCTCCGATGATGCCGCCGCCGATGACCAGGAGATCGACGGTGCGGCCGCCGAGCGACCGCACCGTCTCTTCTCGTGTGTTTACGTTACGGGTTCGCCTTGTTGTATTTGTCGATCGCGGCGTTGATTTCCGTCACGGCAGCATCGAGCGCCGCCTGGCTGGTCGCCTGCCCAAGCAGAACAGACTCGATCATCTTTTGGGTGCGCTGGCGGGCCTGCGGCATGACGCCCAGGACCGCGCCGTTGGTGTTGCGGTTCTGCGGTGATTCACGGATCTGCGTGATCGCGGTGAGGAACTGCGGGTACTTGGTCGCCCACTCCTTGCTCGGCCCCGTGTCGTAGGCGGCCTTCACGATCGGGTAGTAGCCCGTGTCTGACTGCCACTGCCCCTGCACCGCCGGGGTCATCGCGTATTTCACGAATTCCCAGGCGGCCTGCTGCTCGGCCGGCGGCCGGCTCTTCATGATGTAGAGCGATGCGCCTCCGATGATGTTGCCGCCGTCCTTCGGCTTGCTATCCGGCCGGGGATACAGGCCGGTCCCCACTTGGAACTTGGCGACATTGATCGTGTTGCGGAGCGTGGCGGTGCTCTCGATGTACATCGCGGTCTTACCCGAGTTGAACGCGTTCGTGGAGCCTGCGTTGTCGATCCCGGGGTTGTAGAAGTAGCCTCCGTCCACGCCGGCCTTCCACCAGTCGAGAATGGCCTTTCCTTGCGCACTATTCCAGAGAACCTTCGTCGCCCGGTTATCGCGTCCGTTGCCGTTGTCGGCGTACGGCGCGGCGGAAGTCGCCATGAGCTGCTCGAAGAGCCAGCCGTAGATCGATGGGCCGAAGCCGAAGCGGACGGTCGCGCCACTCGCGTCCTTCTTCGTGAGCTTCTTCGCGGCTTCGGCAACCTCGGTGAATGTCACCGGAGGCTTCTCCGGGTCAAGGCCGACCTCTTTAAAGGCGTCCTTGTTGTAGAAGAGGATCGAGGAGGATGCGTTCCAAGGCATGCTCTGAAGCTTGTCCTGGTACTTGTAGTAGTTGATCACCGCGGGCTCGAAGTCCTTCGTGTCGAACTTGTCGCGGTCGATGAACGCTTGCATCGGCACGACTTGGCCGCTGTCGTACATGTAGCGCTGGCCGATGTCGTACACCTGCACAAGGGCCGGCGCGGCGTTCGACGCGATGGCGGTGTTCAGCTTCGCGAGCAAGTCGTCGTAGTTGCCCTGGAAGATGGCCTCGACCTTGATCTTGCTCTGGCTGGTGTTGAAGGCGGCAACGATCCTGTTGATCGCCTCACCGTTCACGCCGCCCATCGCGTGCCACCAGGTGATCGCCGCAGCGGGCGCGATGTCCTTCGCGGGCGCGAGTGCGCTGCTGTCAGATCCGCCTGGCGCCAAGCCACCGCAGGCCGTGGCCACGATCGTGAACGCGAGTGCGAGTGTTGCGAGTTTGCGCATCTTTCTCTCCATCGTCCTAGCCCTTCACCGCCCCCGCGGTGAGGCCCCGGATCAGCTGGCGCTGCCCCAGCACGAGCAGGGCGAGCGTCGGTACTGCGACCATGATGACACCTGCCATCACGAGGCCCCAACGTAGCGATTCTTCGAACCGCAGCTGCGCGATGCCGACCTGGGTCGTGCGCATGAGGACCTGATTGGTCACGAGGAGCGGCCAGAAGTACTGGTTGTAGGTCGACAGAAAGCCGTAGATCGCGACCGTGCCCAGCGCCGGCCGCGAGAGCGGGATCACGGTCGAGATCAGGAAGCGGAACGAGGACGCGCCATCGATCCGCGCCGCGTCCCACAGCTCACGTGGAATCTGCAGGAATGCCTGCCGCAGCAGGAACGTGCCGAAGGCCGTGGCCATGAACGGCACCGCCAGTCCTTGGTACGTGTCGAGCCATCCGATCGTCCGAATCGTCATGTAGTTCGGGATGATCGTGGCCTCCCAGGGGATCATCAGAGTGCTGAGGAACAGGAAGAAGAGCAGCTGCCGCCCGCGGAAGACGAGGAACGAGAACGCATACGCGGCCAGGCCAGCTGTGACGAGCTGGCCCGCCACCACGGCTGACGATACGATGATGCTGTTCAGCAGATAACGGCCGATCGGGATCGTCGCGAACACCTTTCCGTAGTTGTCCAGTGTGGGCTGCGCCGGGAAGATGGGTGGTGGGAAAGTCGCGATCTCGGACTCGCTCATCAGTGAGTACGAGAGTGCGAGAAGGAGCGGGAACGCGACCGCGATCGAACCGACCACGAGCAGCGCGTAGCTCGCGACAGCGCGGATGCTCACCGGTACTCGCTCATTGGTAATGGACCAGTCGCTCGACGAAGCGGAACTGGATGAGCGTGAGGCCCATGACGAGCAGGAACAGGATCACCGCCTGGGCACTCGCGAAGCCGAACTGAAAGTTCTGGAACGCGTCCAGGTAGATGCTGTACACGAGGACCCGCGTCGCATCCACCGGACCACCACGCGTGAGTAGGTGGATCTGCGTAAAGGCCTGTAGCACGGCGACCGTGTCGACGACCAGAAGGAAGAACAGGGATGGCGACACCATCGGGATGGTGATGCGAGTGAACATGCGTAGACCGCGCGCGCCATCGAGGCGCGCCGCCTCATAGATCTCCTCGGGCACGCCCTGAAGACCCGAGAGCAGCACGATGATGTTCGTCCCGAGAGTCAGCCAGATCGTGGTGACCGAGACGGCGATGATCGCGGTCGTGGGCTGGATGAGCCATTCGGGTCCGTGCACGCCGACGCGCGACAGCACGTAGTTGAGCAAGCCGAGGCTCGGGTTGAACAACAGCAGCCAGATGAGCGCGCCGACCGCCGCCGAGATCGCGATCGTGCTTGACATCATCGTGCGGAAGACGTTGATCCCGCGGAGCCTCTGGTTGAGCATGACTGCGAGGACCAGGCCGAGCGCGATCCCGACGGGGACCGTGTATAGGGCGAACTGCGCGGTCGCAACTAGCCCGGTGCGAAAGGCCTCTGATGTCAGCAGCTCCAGGTAGTGATCGAGCCCGGCGAACGTGGTGATCGCTCCTGTGGCTCGCGTGTTGAAGAAGCTGAGGTAGATGGTCTGCGCGAGCGGGATGAACACGAACGCTGCGAACAGGAGCAGCGACGGCGCGAGATAGGCCAGGCCGATGCCCAGCGACCTGGTGTCGCGCGAGGACCACCGTGTCACGGTCGCGGCATCGTACCGCTGATCTCGAGGAGGTCGGTCAGGATCGCGTACGCGACCTGGTCGACGTGCGGGTCGTGGAGCTGGACCACGACGCGCCCGGCCAGGTCCGTGTCGTAGACGAGCCCCATCGAGAAGTCGTCCACCGCGTAGAGCGGATCCAGCGGACCAAGGCGGCGAGGCCCGAACGAGGCGACGACGCCCTCGCCGCGGCGCGCGATCTCGATGAGCGGACGCACGCGGTCCCCGTTCTTGGCCGCGGCGCGAGCTGCTTGAGCCACATGCTCGTCGATCGGCTCGCGCGTCACGTCCTCGGGCACGAGACGGGCGTCCATAAGCACGTTCGCGAGGATCGTGGCCTTCGCCGCCGCATCGTGGCCGTCGAGGTCGTTGCGCGGGTCGGCCTCGGCGATGCCGAGCCGCTGCGCCTCCGCGAGCGCGTCGGCGAACGGGACGCCGGCCGCCGCCGCGGAGATGATGTGGTTGTTCGTGCTCGACACGATCCCGCGGATCGCGGTGATCTTCGCGAGCGGGAGCGCAGCACGTCGCAGGGTGAACACCGGCAGGCAGTCGGCGAGCGTCGCCTCGAAACGCAGCATCCGGCCCTGACGCGTCGCCAGCGCGTCGAGCTCGCGATACGCGCGCGCGATCGGCCCCTTGTTCGCCGTGACGACGTGCTTTCCGGACTCCAGAGCCTCGCGGATGTACGACAGGGCCGGCTCGCCCGTACGCGGGTCGAGCGGTGTCATCTCGACCAAGATGTCCGCGGGCAGTTTGCCCGGCCGCGGAGGAACGAATGGCATCCCCGGGTCGAAGTCCGCATGGGTGGGCTCGAGGGCCATGCCGGGGCCAGGCAGATCCGTTCCCGCGAGGATCGTTCGGAGATCGATGCCGTTCGGGTATACGACGGCGCCGTGCCGGCCTGTCACGAGCGCGGTCACCGTGAACGGCGCCCCCGTCGCGACGAGCAACCGGGCGAGCGCCCGCCCGACGTTCCCGAAGCCATAGAGAGCGAGGCGCACGGCGGTCACGCTAAACTTGTCGTCGATAAGCGTCCGCGGGGCCCCACCGGCATATTCGGTGGAGCCCCTTTTCGGCGTCTACATAGATAAAGGAGAGAGCACTGGTCCGCCTGGCGAAACTGTTCGGGCGTTCGTCACCGCCGCGCGTCGATCGGCTCGTCGTCGGTCTCGGTAATCCGGGCGACGGGTATGCCAACACGCGACACAACGTCGGCTTCCAGGTCGCGAACAAGCTGGCGAAGCGCGCGCGCCTCGAATTCGACACGAAGGCCGCCGAGTCTCGCATCGCCGAGGGCTCGCTGGGCGATCTTCGGATCGCGATCGCGCGGCCGCAGACCTTCATGAACGACAGCGGGCGTGCGGTCGCGAAGCTGCTCGACCGCTACCGCCTCCCGCCCGACGCGCTGCTCGTCGTCTTCGACGAGGTCGACCTGCCGCTCGGGAAGGTCCGGCTGCGCGAACGCGGCGGCCCCGGCACGCATAACGGGATGCGCTCGATCACGAGCGAGATCGGTGAAGGCTTTCCGCGCCTGCGGATCGGCGTCGCGCCGGTCGATCCGACGACCGAGATCGGCGACCTCGCGCAGTACGTCCTGTCGCCATTCACGGCCGATGAGCGAGCCGAAGCGGATCAGGTGATCGTTCGCGGCGCCGAGGCGGCCGAGGTCGCGGTCCGCGACGGGATCAAGCGCGCCATGGACAAATTCAATGGCTAGCACGGCGACGTCCGTATCGGCTGCCCGACTCGGCGGCATCCTCGCTCTCGCCGACCGAAGCGAGCGCTTCCGTGAGCTCGCCGAGCGCCTCGAGGACCGGCGCTCGACCAAGATCGCCGATGCGTCCGCCGGCGCGCGCGCGTTCGCGTGGGCGGCGCTCGTTGAGGTCGCGCGCAGGAGTGTCGTCGTGGTCGCGCCGAGCGAGGATCGCGCTCGGCGGTGGCGCGCGGAGCTTGCCGCGTGGCTCGGTGAGGAGCGCGTTCTCTCGTTCCCCGAGCGCGAGACGATGCCGTACGAGGTCGGCACCGCGTCCGCGGGGGCGGTCCATCAACGTCTCCTCACGCTGTGGCGCGCGCACACCGCGGCCGAGCCGGTGGCGGTCGTCGCGTCGCTGCGCGCGCTCATGCAGCACACGATCGCGCCCGAGCATCTGCGTGAGCGCGGCCGGACGCTGCGCGCCGGCGACCGCGTGTCGTGGAATGAGACGGCGGCGTGGCTCTTCGAGCTCGGATACGAGCCGGTCGCCGAGGTGAGCGAGCCGGGTAGCTTCTCGCGTCGCGGCGGGATCCTCGACGTGTATCCGGCCTCCGCCGACATGCCGGTCCGCATCGAGCTCTTCGGCGACGACATCGAGACACTCCGCAGATTCGATCCGGTCACGCAGCGCTCGCAGGACGCAATCGATGCCGTCGACGTGCTGCCCGCCCGCGAGTACTCGCTCGAAGGCGCACCCGCGCTCGCCGAGCGCCTCGCCGCGCTCGGCTGGGACGTACGGCGCGATGAGGAGGACGAGCTCCAGGCTTACGCATCTCTGGTCGAAGCGCTCCGCGAGGGCCGCGCCTCCCCGGGCACCGATGCGTTCGCCCCGGCGCTCGGTGCGACCGCATCGCTGCTCGATCACCTCGGTGAGCGCGCCACGGTGGTGTTCGAGGACTCCGTCGAGCTCGGCCTCACGCATGACGCGCACGAGGCGCAGGCCGACGAGCGGCGCGAGGAGCTTCGCGAGCATGGACTGGCAGTAGCGGCGTTCCCGCCGCCGTACGTACCGCGCGACCGTCTCGATGCGTCGGCCGACGAACACGGCGCGGTGCGCGTGCGACCCGATGCCGACGCGCTGCGGCTCGGGTGGGTTGGGATCACCTCGTACGCCGGCCGCCTCGACGCGTTCCTGGGAGAGGTCGCCGCCTCGGGTCGCGACCTGCGCGTGGTCGCGTCGCCCCAGGCCGCGCGGCTCGCCGAGCTGCTCGCCGACCGCGACGTGACCACCGCGCCGCGCGACACCGTTCCCGAAACGCCGTCGGACGGGGCGCTCGTCCTCGCGCACGTCGGCCTCGCGGAGGGCTTCGCCGTGCCGGAGCTGGCGCTCCGCGTGTTCACCGACGCGGAGGTCTTCGGCTTCCGCAAGCCGCGGCATCCCGAGCGCCGCCGCCGGCGCGTCGCGGTCGGCTCGTTCCTCTCCGATCTCAAGCCGGGCGACCACGTCGTGCACGAGGACCACGGCATCGCGCGGTTCGAGCGCTTCATCACGCGCGAGATCGCTGGCGTCGTGCGCGAGTACCTCGAGCTCCGTTTCGCCGGCACCGACGTCGTCGCGCTGCCGACCGAGCGCGTGGACCGCGTGACGCGCTACGTCGGCGGGACGCCACCGGCGTTGTCCGCGCTTGGCGGGCGCGACTGGGCCGTGACGAAGCGCAAGGCGAAGAAGGCGGCGGAGGAGATCGCGCGCGAGCTCATCCGGCTCTACGCCGCACGGGAGACGATCAGCGCGTACGCGTTCGGCAAGGACACGCCCTGGCAGATCGAGATGGAGAACGCGTTCCCGTTCACCGAGACACCCGACCAGCTCGCGGCGATCGAGGACGCCAAGCGCGACCTCGAGCGCGCGCGGCCGATGGACCGTCTGGTGGTAGGCGATGTCGGCTACGGCAAGACCGAAGTCGCTTTGCGCGCGGCGTTCAAGGCCGTGCAGGACGGCAAGCAGGTCGCGGTGCTCGTTCCCACCACCGTCCTCGCGCAGCAGCATTTCGAGACGTTCTCCGAGCGGCTCGCGACGTTCCCCGTGCGCGTCGCGATGCTCTCGCGCTTCCGCACGCCGCCCGAGCAGCGCGAGGTCGTCGCGCAGCTCGAGACCGGCGAGGTCGACATCGTCATCGGCACGCACCGCCTACTCCAGAAGGACGTGCGCTTCCGCGACCTCGGCCTCTTGGTCATCGACGAAGAGCACCGCTTCGGCGTGAAGCACAAGGAGCGCATGAAGCAGATGCGTACCGAGGTGCACGTCCTCTCGATGACCGCGACGCCGATCCCGCGCACGCTCCATATGGCCCTTTCCGGCGTCCGCGACATCAGCGTCATCGAGACGCCGCCCGAGGATCGCCAACCGATCGAGACACACGTCGTCGAGCGCACCGACGACGTGCTTCGTGAAGCGATCCTCCGCGAGCTCGACCGCGGTGGGCAGGTCTTCTTCGTCCACAACCGCGTCCAGGGGATCGAGCACGAGACACAGCGCCTCCGCGCTCTCGTGCCGCAGGCGCGGTTCATCGTCGGGCACGGTCAGATGGACGAGCGGAAGCTCGAACGTGTCATGGTGGAGTTCGCGGACGCGGAGCACGATGTCCTCGTCTGCACGACGATCATCGAATCGGGTCTCGACATCCCGAACGTGAACACGATCGTGATCGACCGCGCGGGCCAGCTCGGCCTTGCGCAGCTCTACCAGCTGCGTGGGCGCGTCGGCCGCAGCGCCGCGAAGGCGTACGCGTATCTGCTGCACGAGAAGCAGGAGCGGCTGTCTGACGACGCTCGGAAGCGACTCCAAGCGGTGTTCGAGGCGAGCGAGCTCGGCGCGGGCTTCAAGATCGCGATGCACGACCTGGAGATCCGCGGCGCCGGCAACATCCTCGGCGCCGAGCAGCACGGGCACGTCGCGGCCGTCGGCTTCGAGCTCTACACGCAGCTTCTCGAGGAGGCGGTCAACGAGCAGCGTGGCGAGCCGAAGGCCGAGGCGCTCCCGGAGGTCACTGTGGACCTCGCGCTCTCGACCGCGATCCCCGACGAGTATGTCCCGAGCCGTCAGCGCAAGCTCGAGCTCTACCGTCGCATCGCCGAGCTGCGGTCGCTCGACGATCTGAGCGCGCTGCGCGACGAGCTGCGCGATCGCTACGGTCCGCCGCCCGATCCCGTGCGCAACCTCCTGTACGGCGTCGAGGTGAAGCTGCGCGCGGTCAGCGCCGGCGCGACCGAGGTGCGCGCACGGGGTCCGGAGCTGCGTCTGGTGCTCGCGCGCGACATCACGTCCGCGCAGCGCGGCGCGGTCACGCGCGCGTTCCCCAAGGCGCAGACGGGCCAGCGGCAGATCCGCCTCTCGGTGCTCGATACGCGCGGCGACTGGCGCGACGCGCTCACGCGCCTGCTCGATCTGGTCGCCGCGTGATCTGGCTCTACTCCGCTTTCCTCGTCGCCTGGGGGAACGCGCAGCCACCGCTCATTGGCGCGAGCGCCATCCTCCCCGGCGGGAGCGGGGATTACGTTGTCGCGGGCGTCGGGCTCATCGCGGTGGCGCTCGCCGTCGCTTACCGCGGGCGCCTCGATGCCGGCGCGCTCGGGCTCGCGCGAGCACGTCTCGCGCGCGGGCTTGCGGTCGGGGCATTCGCCGGATCGACTCTGGCGCTCGCGAGCCTCGCCGCGCTCCAGGTCGCGCCGGCGCTTACCGGTCGGCCGATTCTCTACGAGCCGCTCTACCGGGTCTCGGGCGCGGAGTTGGCGACACATATCGCTGTGTTCCTGCCGCTCGGTGTGGTCTTGCCGGAAGAGCTCGCGTTCCGTGGCACACTCTTCGGGCTGCTCCGACAAATGGGCACGCGCTCCGCGATCGTCGGCTCCGGTGCGACGTTCGCGCTGTGGCACTCCGCGGTCGCGGTCGTGACTGTCGGCGACACCACGATGGCGCCCCCCTCGCCGTGGTTCCTGCCCGCGGTCGGTGGCGCGCTTGTGGCGGTATTCGTCGGTGGTGTTGCGCTCGCCACGCTTCGGCTCGCTGTTCGATCGCTCGGCGCGAGCATCGCCGCGCACTGGACGTTCAACGCTCTTCTGCTTGTCGGACTCTGGGCGACGCAGCCTGACCTGAGACTTGCGCCATGAGGATCGGTATCGATCTCGACGACGTGATGGCGATATGCGCGGTGCCCTACCTGCGCAAGTTCGCGGAGGAGTTCGGCGTGGAGCTGCCCGATGAACAGGAGATCGGATGGCACCTCCTGTCGCGGATGCAAAAGGACACGCCCTACGACAAGCTCGTGCCGGGTCTCGAGAAGGTCACGCCCGAGCAGCGCGACCGCTTCCGCATCAAGCTCTACGACGGCACCTTCTTCAGCGAGCTCGAGGTCTACCAGGACTGCCCGGCCGTGCTCGAGCAGCTGGTCGCCTCCGGCCACGAGCTGTACTTCATCACCGCGCGCGCCGAGCGCCGGCGGATGATCACCGAGACCTGGCTGCGCGAGAAAGGGCTCTTCGACTACGCGAAGGCCGTGCACCTCAAGCCGCACGGGGAGTTCACGCCCGACTATCCACGTGGGCGGTACGACCCTCACGGCTCGGCGCGGTACAAGACGCGACTCGCCCAGGAGCTGCGCCTCGACGCGTTCTGCGAGGACGATGACCTGATCTCGCGCAGCCTGGCCGAAGCCGGCGTACGCGTCTTCCTGTTCGACCATCCGTGGAACCGCGAGGTCGAGCATCCCCTCGTCACCCGCGTGCAGGGTTGGTCCGAGGTCCCCGACCTGCTCGCCGCATGACGAAGCCCGTCACCTTCTATTTGGTGCGTCACGGCGAGAGCGAGTTCAACGCTGCGCGCCGCTTCGCCGGGCGCACCGATAGTCCGCTCACCGAGCTCGGCCGGCGGCAAGCCGTGGCGGTCGCGGAAGCGTTGTCGCATGTCCGTTTCGACCGGATCGTGTCGAGCCCGTTGTCGCGGTGCCGTGACACGGCGCTCGTCATCGCTCGCGGGCAGCAATTGCCGGTCGACCTCGAGCCCGATCTGGTGGAGATCGACGTCGGGGAGAAGACCGGTACCCCGTTCGACGAGGTCGCGGGCCTGCCAGGGTACGAGGACGGCTTCGTCGCGTGGCCACGCGGCGAGACGCTCGAGCAGGTGCTGTCGCGCGCGCACGGGGTGATCACGCGCGTCGCGGCCCAAAGCGCGGGTCAGCGCGTTCTCATCGTCGGCCACGGCGGCGTCACGCGCATCCTCATGAGCCATTTCCTCGGCCTGCTGCCGCGTCTCGATAAGAGCCCTGCGACGAACACCAACGTCAGCGTCGTCGTGAGCGACGGATTCACGCATCGGGTGGAACGGTTGTTCACCGATGCGCACCTCGTTTAGGCTTCGCCCGTGCCCGTGACAGCCAAGGATCTCGCATCGCGGATCCGCGACATCCCCGACTTCCCGAAGCCGGGCATCCTGTTCAAGGACATCACGACGCTCCTCAAGGACGGCGACTCGTTCAAGGCCGCTGTCGACGGGCTCATGGAGCGCATCGGCACGCGCGACGTCGACGTGGTGGTGGGCATGGAATCCCGCGGCTTCATCTTCGGCGCCCCCATCGCGTACAACCTCGGCGTCGGCTTCGTGCCGGTCCGCAAGCTCGGCAAGCTCCCGGCCGACGTGGTGAGCGTCGAATACGACCTCGAATACGGCTCGGCCACGCTCGAGATGCACAGGGACGCGATCAAGCCCGGTGCCAAGGTGTTGATCATCGACGACCTGCTCGCGACCGGCGGCACGGTCGCCGGCACGATCGAGCTCGTGAAGCAGCTCAAAGGTGAGATCGTGGCGCTCGCGTTCCTCATCGAACTCGTGGCGCTCAAAGGACGAAACAAGCTCGCGGGCTACGACATAGTTACACTCATACAGGCATAGCCACCCGGCGACCGGCGGAGGCCCGCTTGGTCCTTTCCACTAAGAAGGAGGACCGATGACCGCGGCCCCGTTGCTTCCAGAGATCCGCCTCGAAGATCAGCCCTCGGCCGAGAGCGCGCGCGCATTCTTCCAGCGTGACCGCCTCATGTCCGCATACGCGCTCGCGGATATCGACGCGGCGGAGATCGAGAAGGCGCGTTGGTGGACCGCCACGCGCGGTGACGTGGTCGTCGCGTGCGCTCTTGTGGTCGAAGCGCTGCCGTTCCGTCCGTGCTTCGCCACCGGCGAGAGCGAGGCGCTTGTCACGATCTTCCGCGACGGCATCCGCGAGCCGCGCATCGTCGTGGCGACGCCGCCATCTGGCCGGCTCGCCGTCGAGAGCGTGTACCGCTTCGAGCGCGTCGAGAAGATGCATCGCATGGCCGTCTCCGTCGCGACGTTCCGCCCGCGCGTGACCCACGGTGTCACGCGCCTCGGTCCGCAGCATCTCGACGACGTCATCGATCTCTACGGCCACGCCTCGCGCACGTACTTCACCGAGGCGCGCCTCGAGCGCGAGATCTACTTCGGCGTCTACATCGGAAGTACGCTCGTCTCCGCCGCGGGGACGCACGTGCGCTCGCGACTTTCCAACATCGCGGCCGTCGGCAATGTCCTGACCCGCATCGCGTACCGCGACCGGGGCATGGCCACGACGGTCACGTCCGCGGTGACCGAGGCCGCGCTGGAGCAGCACCGCGACGTCGTGCTCAACGTGCGGCAGGACAACGCGCCGGCGATCGCGGTCTACGACCGCCTCGGCTACCACGTTCACGGACCGTTCATCGAAGGCCCGGCGGTGCGTCGCTCGGCCTGGGATCGGATCCTGGGGAGGATGAAGTGACCACCACGACAACACCGCGTCATGACGTCGTCGACATCGGGCTGGCTGAGATCGGCTCTCGCCGCGTCGAGTGGGCCGGGCGTGAGATGCCGGTGCTCGCCGGCATCGCCAAGCGGATGGCGAAGGAGCGGCCGTTCGCGGGACTCCGCATCGCCGCCTGCCTTCACGTGACCACCGAAACGGCGAACCTCGCCATCGCGCTCCGCGATGCGGGAGCCAGCGTCGCGCTCTGCGCGTCGAACCCCCTGTCGACGCAGGACGACGCCGCCGCGGCGCTCGTCGCGAACGAGGGGATCGCGGTGTTCGCACGCAAGGGTGAGGATCGCGATACCTACTTCCGGCACATCAACGCTGTCCTCGAGACGAAGCCGCAGATAACGATGGATGACGGCGCCGACGTCGTCACACTGCTCCACACCGAGCGCAAGGACCTGCTCCCGCACGTGAAGGGCGGCACCGAGGAGACCACGACCGGGGTGATCCGGCTGCGCGCGATGGCGGCGGAAGGCATCCTCGCCTATCCGATCGTCGCGGTGAACGAAGCGCACACCAAGCACATGTTCGACAACCAGTACGGCACCGGTCAGTCGGCGGTCGACGGCATCCTGCGCGCGACGAACATCCTGCTCGCGGGGAAGACGGTCGTCGTGGCCGGGTACGGCTGGGTCGGCCGTGGCGTCGCATCTCGGTTCCGCGGGATGGGCTCGATCGTCATCATCGTCGAGGTCGACCCGCTGCGTGGGCTTGAAGCGGCGATGGACGGCTACCAGGTCATGCCGATCGCCGAGGCCGCCCGCCGTGGCGATCTCTTCATCACCTGCACCGGCAATGTGAACGTCATCGCGGCGAAGCATTTCCCGACGATGAAGGACGGCGCGATCCTCGCGAACGCCGGGCACTTCAACGACGA
Source organism: Candidatus Limnocylindria bacterium (assembly GCA_036523395.1). NCBI lineage: Bacteria > Bacillati > Chloroflexota > Candidatus Limnocylindria > Candidatus Limnocylindria bacterium. The sequence continues at coordinate 15,654 of DATDEH010000117.1, forward strand.
GATCGAGCTCGCCGCGCTCGAGAAGCTCGCCCGCTCGAAGCGGGAGATCCGTCGCTTCGTCGAGGAATACGACCTCGGTGAACGGAAGCTCTTCGTGCTCGGCGAGGGCCGCCTGGTGAACCATGTCGCAGCGGAGGCCAACCCGGCGGCGGTGATGGACATGTCCTTCGCGAACCAGGCACTCGCGATCGAATACCTCATCAAGAACGCGGGAGCTCTTCCCCCGCAGGTCTACCCGGTCCCGCGCGAGCTCGACGAGGAGATCTCACGCACCAAGCTCGAAGCCATGGGCATGCGGATCGACAAGATGACCGACGAGCAGGCGATCTACGCGAAGTCATGGAAGGCGGGGACATAAGAATGGCGAGCTCGTTCATGACCTCCGAACAGACGCTCTTCACCAGCGAATCGGTGACCGAGGGCCACCCGGACAAGCTGTGCGACCAGATCTCCGACGGGATGCTCGACGAATGCCTCCGCCAGGATCCGAACGCGCGCGTCGCCTGCGAGACCGCAACGACGACCGGAACCATCCTCGTGTGCGGCGAGATCACGACGACCGCGTGGGTCGACGTGCCCGGCCTCGTCCGCGGCATCGTGAGGGACATCGGCTACACCAACGCCGATTACGGCTTCGACTACCAGAGCTGCGGCGTGCTCACCGCCATCAAAGAACAGTCGCGCGAGATCGCGCAGGGCGTGAACGAATCGTCCGAGGCGCGCGCAGGCACGGACCCGCACGAGCTCGGCGCGGGTGACCAGGGGATGATGTTCGGCTTCGCGGTGCGCGAGACCGACGAGCTCATGCCCCTACCGATCACGCTCGCGCACGCGGTCGCGAAGGAGCTGGCCGCGGCGCGAAAGTCGAAGCGCCTGCCGTGGCTGCGGCCCGATGGCAAGAGCCAGGTCACCGTCGAGTACGCGCGGGGCGTTCCGCAGCGCGTGCACACGGTCGTCGTGGCCGCGCAGCACGATCCGGACATCGCTCACGCCCGCATCGAGGCCGAGATCCGTGACGTTGTCGTGAAGGCGGCGATCCCGGAGCGCTGGCTCGACGCGAAGACGAAGTACCGCGTGAACGGCACGGGCGCGTTCACGATCGGTGGGCCGATGGGCGACGCGGGACTCACCGGGCGCAAGATCATCGTCGACACCTACGGTGGCTACGCGCGCCATGGTGGTGGCGCGTTCAGCGGCAAGGACCCGACGAAGGTCGATCGCTCGGCGGCATATGCGGCGCGCTACGTCGCGAAGAACGTCGTGCAGGCGGGTCTCGCGGACCGCTGCGAGATCCAGCTCGCGTATGTCATCGGCGGTGCGCGGCCGATCTCGCTGAACGTCGAGACCTTTGGCACCGGGAAAGTGTCGGACGAGAAGATCCGGAGCCTCATCGACGAGCTCTTCGACTTCCGGCCCGGCGCGATCATCGAGCAGTTCCAGCTTCGGCGTCCCATCTACCGGCAGACCGCGGCGTACGGCCACTTCGGCCGGCCAGACCTCGAGCTTCCATGGGAGCGCATCGATCTCGCCCCGAGGCTCGCTCGCGCGGCCGGAGCAAAGGCAGCGCTCGCCTAGCAGGCTGCCCCCGGGCCGTGCGGCCCGGTATGTGCATGCCCATGACAGGTCCGGAGCGGCGCGCCAAGGGCCGCCTCGAACCGGCTCACAAGGAGGGATTGTCGTGGCGAATTCGAATGTGGTCGTGCGCCCGGCCAGCACCGCGTGGGGCGCGGTCCTGGGTGGCTGGGTCGCGACCGTCGGCGCATCTGTGATCTTCGCGCCCCTCGTCGCGGGTCTGCTCGTCGGAGCGCCCGTGGGCGGAGATATCGCGGTGGCCGTCCCCGTCGTGCTCGGCCTCTTCCTCTCGTACATGGTGGGTGGCTACGTCGCGGGCCGTATGGCCGGCGACCGCACCAGCTGGCACGGGATGATGACCGCGTTCTTCACGCTGTTCGTGCTGCTCGTACTCATGCTGCTCGGTGTCGCCGCCGACAACGGCTTGTTCGCGGCGTCGGGCATCCGCTCGGCGGCCGACATCATCCCCGGCGTACGCGATCTCAATCTGTACGCGCTCGGCGATGCGCTGACCTTCGGCGCGATCCTCGGTTTCCTCGCGGCGATCTTCGGTGGCTGGCTCGGCGGGCTGCTCGCGCCGACGCAGGTCGTTGCAGCCGTCGCACCGGTCCGGCCGATCCCGCTCGGGCGGCCCTTGACGGTACAGAGCACACAGCGGCGCGAGGTCGTGACCGAACGTCCGCGACGCATCCTGCCGGCCTTCGGCGCCAAGGGTGGCGAGCGCGTCGAGAAGGACGAAGTGCACACCACGCGGGTGGACGATCGGGTCCAGGACCGCACGTAGCCGGAGCTTTAGATGACGGGGCGGCGCGAGCCGCCCCGTCTCGCTGCCCGAGACCGGGCTTGGTCGGGCCGGAAGGCTGAACTGGTCTTACCAGTCGGACGTATCCTCCTCGACGACCTGCGCCGCAGGTCCGGGAGGGGTGTTCATGGCACGTCTGCTCACGATCCTCGCGGTCCTCGCCGTGGTGGCGGGTGCGTGCGCGGGCACGCCGTCGAGCACGACTGGTGGCGGCACGTCCCCGGCACCATCGGCCGCCGCCAAGCCGACGTACGGCGGGACGGTCACGTTCGTTCTCGAGAATGACGTCGTCGACTTCGATCCGCTCAAGTCTCGAGCGTTCGTCGATCGCAACATCTACTACCAGATCTACGACTCGCTGGTCAGGATCGACGAGACCGGCAAGATCATCCCCTGGCTCGCTACGAAGTGGGAGCCGTCGACTGACGGCAAGAGCGTGACGTTCACCCTGCGCGACGACGTCACCTACCACGACGGCACGAAGTTCGACGCGGACAGTGTGAAGTGGAATATCGAGCGCTACATCAAGACCACAGGATCGCAGCGTGCCGGCGAGCTCTCGTCGGTGGACACGGTCGAGGTCGTCAACCCGACGACCGTCAAGTTCAACCTGAAGTCGCCGTTCTCACCGCTCGTTGCGAACCTCGTCGATCGCGCGAGCATGATGGTGTCGCGCAAGGCATTCGAGGCCATCGGGAACCCCGATGACTTCACGCGCAAAGCCTTCAAGGCTGGCAGCGGTCCCTTCATGATCACCGAGGCGATCAAGGACGACCACATGACCTTGGAAAAGAACCCCAGCTGGTGGGGCAAGGACAAGGACGGCAACAAGCTGCCGTATCTCGACAAGATCACGGTCAAGCCCATCACCAATAGCGACACGCGATTTACGAACCTGCGCACCGGCGACGCGCAAGTCTCGAACAACATCTCGGGGAAGGACGTCCCGACGGCGCGCAACGAGAGCTCGCTCACGTATCAGGAGCGGCCGGCGCTGTCATTCCGCAGCCTGATCCCGAACCGCGCGCCGGGTTTCGTCTTCAACGACAAGCGCTACGTGAAGGCCGTCTCATTGGCGATCGATCGCGCTCAGCTCCTGGACAAGGGGTACTTCAACCTTGGCGCCGTCGGCTACGGCACCATCGCCCCGGCCCACTTCGCCTTCGACCCCAGCTTCAAGCCGTTCGAGAAGGCGGACCCGGAGGGCGCGAAGAAGCTCGTCCAGGAGGTCGGTAAGCCCCTCTCCTTCGAGCTGCTCGTGCCTGCCGGCGACCCCGCGACGCTCACGATCGCGACGCTCATCAAGGATCAGCTGCAGAAGGCCGACATCGTCGCCGATCTCCAGCAGCTGGAGTTCGCGAAGATCCTCGAGCTACAGTCGGCGCGCACATTCAAGGGACTGACGTTCGTCGGCTGGAGCGGTCGAATCGATCCGGATGGCAACACCTATGACCACATCTATACGAAGCGTCCGTTCAACGACTCGTCCTACTCCAACGCCGAGGTGGACAAGCTGCTCGACGAGCAGCGTGCCACGTCGGACCAGGACAAGCGCAAGACGGCCCTGCGCAAGGCCGAGCAGATCTACGTCGTCGACGATCCGGCTCGCATCTGGCTCGGGTTCGGCGCGGCGCAGCTGCTGACATCGAAGAAGGTGAACGCGCCACCGATCTATCCCGATCAGATCATCCGATTCCAG
>DATDEH010000118.1 GCA_036523395.1 Candidatus Limnocylindria bacterium
TCAAGCATGACGAGGTCCATGCACACGCGCCCAGCGAAGGGAAGCGGCCGTCCACCGACAAGGACCCTGCCGCGTTTGCCGAGCACGCGCGGGAGGCCATCCCCGTAGCCGACCGGCACCGTAGCGACACGACCGTCGCGCGGCATCCGGTACTCGAGGCCGTACGAGACGCCGGTGCCCTTCGGCACCGCGGCGACGCGATGGATCCGCGAGCGCCACTCCAGCGCTGGCCGCAGCCGGAGCGCCGATTCGAGGTGCGGCGCGGTGTGCAGACCGTAGAGCGAGAGCCCGGGCCGGATCGCGGTGAAGCCCGGGGTCGCGCCGAACGTGGCAACGCCTGCGCTCGCGGCGGCGTGGATCCAGCGCGGCAACTCTCTCGTGTCACGCAACAGGTCGGCGAAGCGCGCCAGCTGCTCCCGATCACCGCTGACGTCGGGCTCATCAGAGGTCGCGAGATGCGTGAAGATGCCGTCGACCTCGACGTGTCGCAGTTCACGGATCGCACGCAGTCGCTCCGGCGCTTCGGAGAACGGCGCGCCGAGTCGCGTCAGGCCAGTGTCCACTTTGAAGTGCACTCGCGCCCTCGCGCTCGCGGCCGCCGCGGCGTCGTCGAGGAGGCGCGCGCGCTCCAGGTCCCATACGACCAGCGTGAGGTCGGCGGCGACGGCAGCCTCCGCCTCCGCGCGGTCCGAGGCGCCGAACAGCACGAGGACGGGCGCCGTGATGCCGGCGCGACGGATCACCAGCGCCTCCTCGACGGTGACGACCGCGAGCATCGCCGCACCGGCCTCCAACAGCGTCTCGGCGACCGCCTCGACGCCGTGGCCGTAGGCGTCTGCCTTCACGACGGCGATGACGTCCGCGCCGCCCCGCGCCTTCAACGCGACGAGATTCGCGGCGATCGCGTCGAGGTCGACGTCGACGACGGTCGACCGCAGTGGAGCGGAGACGCTCATTTCGAAAGGATCTCGCGCAGCGCGCGTGGCATGGCGTCGACGATGTCCGTCGCGAGCGCGCCCGACTCACCGACCTCCGCCGCGAGGAGCGCGCCCGCGCGGCCGTGGACCCACACGGCCGCGGCCCCCGCCGCGAGCGGTGCGAGGCCGCGCGCGACGAACGCCGCGACCGCGCCGCCGAGCGCATCGCCCGATCCGCCGACGCCGAGGGTCGGGTTCGGCGCGTCGTGCACGTAGGTCCGCTTTCCGTCGCTCACGACGGTGACCGGACCTTTGAGCACGACGACCGCCTTCCACGACTCCGCGTATCTCTCGGCGAACGCCACGCGGGCCGCGCCGGTCGGAACGACACGCCCGGCCAGGCGCGCGGCCTCACCGTCGTGCGGCGTGAGGATCGCCGCTTTCGGCAGCGCCGCGGCCCAATCCTCGGTGCGCGCGAGCGCATTGAGTCCGTCGGCATCGATGACGGTCCCCACGGCCTTCGCGTTACGCAGGAGCGCGACGACAAAATCGTCCGTGCCGGACGCATGCGCCAGACCGGGGCCGATCAGCATCGCCCGGATCTTGTCGCCGAAGATCGGTGTGACCTGCGCGGCCGCACCGGTGGCGACGACGCCAGGCTGCGCCTCAGCGAGCGGGAAGAACGTGATGTTCGGATCCTGTCCGGCGACCATCTCCACGAGCGAACGCGCCGCCGCGACCGTGACGACGCCGGCGCCACACCGGGCCGCCGCTCGCGCGGCAAGGAGCACCGCTCCCGGATACCGATGGGATCCGCCGACGATGAGCACGCGTCCGCGCGCTTCCTTGCCGGCGTCCGGTGGGAGCGGTCGGAGCGACGCGCGGACGAGCCGCGCGTCGAGAGGCTGACTCGGGGCCGTCAGCGCACGCCCACGGCGACCGCGACCGCGAGATCGCGGATGTGCGAGATGCTCACCGTGAGCGGCTCCGCGAGTCCGAGCACGCGGCGTCGCTGCTCGGCGCGGCCATGGAGCGTCACCGTGGGCTGGCCGTACGGCGTCCGCTTGATCTCGATCTCGCGCCACCCGACGCCGCGCACTCCGAGGCCCAGGACCTTCGAGACTGCCTCCTTCGCGGCCCAGCGTCCGGCGAGATGCAGCACGTTGCGCCGGCAATACATGCGCTCCCACTCGGTGTACACACGGTGCAGGAAGCGCGTGTCGTGTCTCTCGAGCACGCCGCGGATCCGGTGCGTCTCGATGATGTCGATGCCCACTTCGGTCGCGCCGCTCGCGGTCACTCGACGGTCACGCTCTTCGCGAGGTTGCGCGGCTGGTCGACATCGTTTCCGCGCCGGTCCGCGATGTGATAGGCGAGCAGCTGCAGTGGAACGACGGCGAGCGCCGGCGATAGCAGCTCGTTCGTCTTCGGGATGCGAATGACCTCGTCGGCGTGGCGCGCGATGTCTTCGTCGTCATCATGTGCGAGCGCGATGACAACACCCGCCCGAGCGCGCACCTCTTCGATGTTCGAGACCATCTTCTTGTACGTCGAGTCACGGAGCGCGATCGCGACCACGGGGAGATCCTCATCGATGAGGGCGTTGATGCCGTGCTTCATCTCGCCCGCCGCACTCCCTTCGGCGTGGATGTACGACAGCTCCTTCAGCTTGAGCGCGCCTTCGAGCGCCGTCGGGTAATTCACACCGCGTCCGAGGTGCAGGAAATCCTTTGCCTGATGGTAGCGATACGCAAGCGTGCGGATCTTGCCTTCCTCTCGAAGCACGGCATCCATGAGCGTCGGGAGGTGGAATGCTTCAGCGAGCAGGCTCGTGGACGTCTTGGCGTCTATCGTGCCGCGCCGCTGCGCGAGATAGATCGCGAACAGGTAGAGGTCGACGAGCATCGAGGTGTAGGCCTTCGTGGATGCGACGCTGATCTCGGGTCCGGCGTGGAGGTAGATGACGTCGTCGGAAACACGGCTCGCCTGGCTGCCCACGACATTCACGACCGAGAGGATCCGCGCGCCGCGCTTCCGCCCTTCCTCCATCGCGGCGAGCGTGTCCGCGGTCTCACCCGACTGCGTCACGGCCACCACAAGCTGCCCCGGCGTCACGACCGGATCGCGATAGCGGTACTCCGATGCGACCTCGACGTCACACGGGATCCGAGCAAGGCGCTCGATGAGGTACTTCCCCACCATCGCCGCGTGACACGCCGTCCCGCAGGCCACGAACGTGATCCGCGGCAGCGTCCGGACGTACGCCTCGTCCATCTTCAGGTCCTGGTCAAAGACCACTCGTCCCGTTGTTCGCTCGACGCGGCCGAGAAGCGTGTCCGAGATGGCTCGCGGCTGCTCGTTGATCTCCTTGAGCATGAAGTGCTTGAAGCCAGACTTCGCGGCGGCGATCGGATCCCAGGTGATCGTCTGGGGCGTCTTCTCGAGCGGCGAACCATCGAGCCGTCTGAACGTCACCTTATCGGCGGTCACGACCGCAAGCTCACCGTGATCGAGGAAGGTGACGGTCCGCGTGTGCTCGAGGAGCGCGGGGATGTCCGACGCGACGAAGTTCTCGCCCTTGCCGTGGCCGACGATGACGCCACCGGCATTGCTGATGCGCGCCGCGACGATCTTCCCGGGGTCCTTCGCCGAGATCAAGGCGAGGGCCGCCGCGCCTTCGAGCCTAGGCAGCACCGCCAGCGCAGCGTCGTCGAGCGTCTTCCCCTTCGCGAGCTCTTCCTCGAGCAGGTGGACGACGACCTCGGTGTCCGTCTCGCTCGTGAAAATGTGCCCGCGCGCGACGAGCGGGTTCTTGAGCTCCTCGAAGTTTTCGATGATCCCGTTGTGGATCACCGCCGTCACTCCGCCGCAGTCGACGTGTGGATGAGCGTTCTGCTCCGTCGGCCGCCCATGCGTTGCCCACCGGGTGTGGCCGATCCCGGTCGTGCCACTCGTGGGATTGGCGGCCACGACGGCGGCGAGGTTGTCGAGCTTGCCCTCCGCCCGCAGGACCGTGAGCGACCCGTTGCGCTGCAGCGCGACGCCGGCCGAGTCGTACCCGCGGTACTCGAGCCGTCGCAGGCCGCCCATGAGGAGCGGCAACGCCTCACGCGGTCCGACGTAGCCGACGATCCCGCACATCGCTAAACGAGCTCCTTCTGCGCGACGTCGGCCAGGCGCGCCGCTGTCGACGACGCGACCGTGGCGTCCCGCGCCTCGACGGTGATCCGCAGCACAGGCTCGGTGCCCGATGGCCGCACAAGCAGCCTACCCGTCGTGCCCAGCGCATCCGTCGCCTCCTTGAGAGCCGCCACGAACTTCGGGCTGGATTCCCAGTCGGCGCGACGTGAGGCTTTCACGTTCTTCGTTACCTGCGGCCAGCGCTCGATCTCTGCGGCCAGCTCGGTAAGCGGTCGTCCTTCCGCTCGGACGAGGTGCATGATCTCGAGCGCGGTGAGGATCCCGTCGCCCGTCGTGTGGTAGTTCTTGAAGATCACGTGGCCCGAGGGCTCACCCCCAAAGAGGGCACCGGTCCGCTGCATCTCCTCCCACACGTAGCGGTCGCCGACCTTCGTGCGCACCAGGCGGATGCCGTCGCGGGCCAGCGTCGCTTCGAGGCCGCCGTTCGACATGACGGTGCCGACGACGATCTTCGGCTCAAGCTGACCGTGCCGGGCGAAGTGCCGGGCCGCGAGCGCGAGCACGAAGTCACCGTCGTGCACCGCGCCGCGCGCGTCCACGGTCATGACGCGGTCACCGTCGCCGTCGAACGCGAAGCCGATGTCGGCCTTTCGGTCCACAACAACGCGCTGCAGCGCCTCAGGCTGCGTCGCGCCACAGCCGGCGTTGATGTTCGCTCCGTCCGGTGTGTCGAAGAGCGTCAACACCTCCGCGCCGGTCTGCGCGAAGACCGACGGCGCGACCCGATACGTCGCGCCGTTCGCGCAGTCCAGCACCACGCGGAGGCTGTCGAGCTTCGGCGCGAGCGATACGAGGAAGTCCTCGTACTCCTTCACCAGGCCGCGCGAGTCGCCGACCAGACCGATGCCGCCCTCGGTGGGGCGCGGAAGCCTGTCGTCCCCGGTCATCTCGGCCTCGATGTCATCCTCTGTCGCGTCCGGCAGCTTCACGCCGCCGTGGTCGAAGAACTTGATCCCGTTGTCCGGCGCAGGGTTGTGCGATGCGCTGATCACGGCGCCGGCGACGAAGTCTCCAGTCCGCGCGAGGTATGCGAGCCCTGGCGTCGGGATGTGGCCGGTGAGGCGGACCTCCATTCCGACGGAGCACAGTCCCGCCGCGAGCGCGCTCTCGAGCATTCGACCGCTACGCCGCGTGTCTCGACCGACCACGACGCGGTGGCCAGGTCCGCCGAGCACATGACCCGCGGCACGACCCAGGCGCAGGGCAAGCTCGGGCGTGAGGTCCTTGTTCGCGACCCCGCGGATGCCGTCGGTACCGAAAAGTCGAGTCACTTCGGGCGTATCGTGACCGTGACTCTGGCCGGCTGCACCGTCTGCACGCTCACACCTGACGGCACGCGGATGGCCACATCGAGCGTGTAGGTGCCGGGCCCGCGTCCCCCCGCATCGACCGAGGCGACGACCTGCTCGGGCGGCAGGCTGGCGAGCGTCGGGACCGGACCCGCGACGAGCACGCCGACGTTGGTCTGATCGAGGTCCGCGGTCTGGTTCGCCGCGAGCCCGCTCACGACGACCGCCGTGTTGAACACGCGTGTGCCGGTGAGCGCCTGCACCGTCACGGTCACGGACACGTCCGTGGGACGCAGCAGCGTGACGCCGGTGGGGAGCGACAACTTCACCCTCATGGTCCTCGTCGCGCTCAGGTCGCCGATCTCGATCGGAAGGGTCTCGATCCGATCGAGGGTCGAGAGCACCTGCTCGTCGCCGCGCACGGTCACCGCGAACGGATCCATCGCGACGCCGACGACCCAGTAGCCGGGAGCGACGACGCCGCGCAGGGCGAAGACCACCGGCACCGTCCGCGTCGTCGCGGTCGGCAGCACCGGCACCTTGACGACGACCACACCGGGTTCCACCTGCAGTCCGTCGATCGCGACGCCCGCCGCGTCCACCGGAATCGCCGGTGTACTCGTTTCGATGTCGGTCTGCGCGTCGCCGAATCGTACCGTCGCGAGGACCGCGGTTATCCGCCCGATGTCCGTCTCGGGCCCGGTCACCCGCACTTCGGTCGGCGTGACCGCCGCGTCGCCCGCGCGCGCACCGGTCGGCGGTTCGTTCGCGAACCGGGGTTGCACGAGCAGGTTGCGCGAGACCAGGCGCTCCACACGGACCGACACCGTCGGCGGCGAAACGTCCACGACCTCGACGCCGTCCTTGGCGACAGTGACCTGCACGCGTGCGTCTTGCGGGTCGGTCTGTCCAAGACTGAGCGCCTTCGCATCGAACGTCGCGTGCAGCTCCGATAGCGCGACCCGGTCAGCGACACCCGGCGCGCCGCGCAGCGTGACGCCGACGTCACCGAGCTGTCCGCGAAGCACATAGCCCGCCGGATTCTCCGGACGCTCGACCGGGATGCGACCGTCGAACACCACGGTCACCGGCCGCGGTGTGCCGTTCTGCGTGATCGCGACCCAGAAGACGACCGCGATCACGACCGCGACGGCCTTGAGCGGAAAGTCGTGCGTCACGATCCGCCGTACATCGACGCGTCGGCGCAGCCAGGCCGGGCTCAGACCCTGGACCGCGCGCACCGCTAGGACGCCTTGCTGCGGAAGGGCAGCGGCTGGATGCGGCTGCGGAGGAGCGACGAGAGCACGCGGCGCAGACGCTCCTCGTCGAGGCCGCCGATCATGCGGCCGTTCGAGGCGATCGAGATCGCCTGCGTCTCCTCTGACACGACCACCACGACCGCGTCGGTCTGCGAGCTCACCGACAGTGCCGCGCGGTGACGCATGCCGTAACGGTGCGCCGCGCGCTCGGGCGTTTCCTCGAGCGGCAGCAGGCACGCGGCGGCGAGGATCTGGCCGCCGCGAACGATCACCGCGCCGTCATGCAGCGGCGAACGCGTCATGAAGATCGACGCGAGGAGCTCCGCGGTGAGCTTCCCGTTCACGGGAACACCGGTCTCGCTGTAGTCCTGGAGCCCGGTACTGCGCTCCACGACGATGAGCGCGCCGTGCCGCGCTTCGGCGATCATCAGCGCCGCCCGCACGAGCTCGTCGACGACGTGATCAACCTCTTCGTCCGGTTGCTGCACCAGGAGGCGGTTGAGCGGGCCGAGCTGTCCCAGCTGCCCGAGAGCGCGACGGAGCTCTGGTTGGAAGACGATGAGCAGCGCGAACACCGCGAAGGCGAATACCGCGGACAGCACGAATTTCGTCAGCTCGAGCTTGAGCAGCACGGCAAGCCCATAGATCCCGACGAGGACGAGCACCCCGAGCAGCAGCTGCACCGCGCGCGTGCCGCGGATGAGGACGAGCACGTAGTAAATGAACACGGCCACGATGAGGACATCGAGGACGTTGTTCCAGCCGCAGCATTGGCCGTTGAAGACCTTCTGCAGCTGCTCGTTCAGGAAGTCCATCTAATCCGCCAGCGCCAGCTGCTCGACCTCCGCGGCAAGGTCCTCCCGTCCGTCGAGGCGAAGCGCCTGCACGAGGAGCTGACACTTCGCTTTCGCGACATCGCGCTTGCCGAGCGTGCGGACCACATCCACCAGGAGGCGCTGCGCATCGTGATCCGCCACGCCGCTCGAGATCAGTTGGAGCAGGAGATCGGACGCCGCGTCGTTCCGGCCATCCGCGATGTAGCGGCGCGCCGCCTCGAGCGCGGCATCTCCGCCGCGTGGATCCTTCTTCGCGAGGTAGCGCGCAGCATTCGCTTCGACCGCCTGTGAATCGGCGTCGTCGGAGCGCTGTTCGCCGTCGCTACCGCCGAGCGTCACCGCCTGCGGGTCGCTCGAGTCGGACGTCCATGGATCCGACCACGATGACGAGTGCGCGACCGGCACGGCATCGGACTGCGCACCATCGGTCGGCGCGGCATCGGAGGCCGCGGGCTCCGGCGCACGCGCGGGCGCGACCGCCGCGGTGTCCCGCGAATTGGGTTGCGACGGCGGTGGCGAACCCTGACTCAGCTGCGCAGCGCCGAACGCCGAGCGCATGAGCTCTTCGCGATCCTTTTCAGCGGCCTTTGTCTTGGTCGCCGCCGCTTCGACCGGGCGCGATGCCACAGGAACGGGCGCGGGTGGCGGCGGCGGCGCCGCCGGCGGCTCGGGCACATCCATACCAAGCTCGCGCGCGAGCCTCGCGAGCTCGCGTGACTCCGGGACCCGTACGAGCGCGAACTCCACCTCGCCGCGGGCGCGCTCCTTCGCTCCCAGCAGGAGCGCGGCCTCGATGTAGCGCACGTATTCCGCGGCTGAGGTGCCCGGCTCGCCCACGAGCATGAGCGCGGCTGCGAGGCGGCGGTGCGCAGTGAGATCCTGCGGATCGAGCGCGGTCGCGTCGCGATAGAGGCCGATCGCGCTTGCGCGCTGGCCAGCCTTCGCGACCGCGGCACCACCGTCGAGGAGCATGCGCAGCGCCGCGGGCCGATCCTCCTGCTCGATGAGCACCTTCGCGAGCCCGCGGTATCCGCCGTCGGCGGCGGGGAAGCGCGTCAAGAGATAGCGGAACTGCTCCTCGGCCTGGCGAAGCCGACCGGCTTGGAGGCTCTTCAGACCGGATGCCAGCGCGACCTTGTAGTTGAAGTCGGACGAGCGTGTGCTCACTGCACCCTTAGTGTGCGCTGGCTGGCAGCGCCGCTGCTAGCGCTTGGTGAACTGAGGCGCCTTGCGCGCCCGCTTCAGGCCCGGCTTCTTCCGCTCCTTGGCGCGGGGATCTCTCGTCAGGAGCCCCGCCTTCCGGAGGGCCGGCCCGAGCTCCTTATCCATCTGCTGGAGCGCGCGAGCGATCCCGTGGGCGATCGCGCCGATCTGGCCGGTCACCCCGCCACCTTCCACCTTGATCATGGCGTTGAAGCGGCGGGCGGTGTTGGTCACAGTGAACGGAAGGGTCGCGCGGTCGGTGGCGCCGTCCCGGCCGAAGTAGTCGTCCAGCGCCTTCCCGTTGACGACGACCGTGCCCTCGCCGGGCACGAGGCGTACGCGCGCGATCGAGGTCTTTCGGCGACCAGTCCCCTGGAAATACGGCGCTGACTTCATCGGGCTGTCGCCTCCTTCATCTCGGTCGGACGCTGGGCAGCGTGCGGATGCTCGGCGCCAGCGTACACGTGGAGCTTGCGGATCATCTGCTCGCCAAGCCGGTTCTGCGGGAGCATCCCACGAACGGCGCGCCGGATGACCTCCTCGGGACGCCGCGCGAGAAGCCGCTCGAGGCTCTCGGTGCGCATGCCACCTGGATAGCCGGAGTGCCGGACGTACTGCTTCGCCTGGAGCTTGCGTCCGGTCACCTTGATCTTCGAGGCATTCAGGACGATGACCGGATCGCCGGTGTCGATGTGTGTCGAGAACGTGGCGCGGTGCTTTCCACGCAGCATCGTCGCGATACGCGTCGCGAGACGACCGAGGGTCGCCCCGTCGGCGTCGACTACTCGCCACTCGCGCTTGATGTCCGCTGTCTTCACCGCGTATGTCTTTGTCATCATTATTCCCAGTTCTCGCTTCCGTCCTGTCGTCTTCGTTCGCCACCATACCGGACCGCCACCAGGCACAGGCCCTTCGCCGGCGCGCTCGGCCCCGCGAGCGAGCGGTCCCTCGTCTCGAGCACCTCCGCGAAGCGCCCGACCGTGAGCTTGCCGCGACCGACCCACAGCAGCGTCCCCACGATGCCGCGGACCATTCCGCGAAGGAACGCGTCCGATTCGATCTCGAAGCGGAGCACGCTCCCCTCGGAGATCCATTCCACGCGCTTCACGGTGCGCTCTCCCGACTCGCCGGCCGCGAATGCGGCGAAATCGTGGCGTCCGACGAGATGGACCGCCGCCGCCAGCATCGCCGCGACATCGAGCTCACCCGGATGCCAGTGCTCGCGGCGCGTCCAGAGCGGGTCGCGCACCGCCGCGTTGCGGATCCGATATTCATATGTGCGTCCCGTCGCCGAGAACCTCGCGTGGAACGAATCCTCCGCGGGCTCCAGATCCGAGATCGCGATGTCCTCGGGCAGAAGGGCGTTGACCCCTCTCTCCAGCTCCGCTGTTCCAAGACTGCTCGTCGTCCGAAGATCGATGACCTGTCCGCTGGCGTGCACTCCCGCGTCCGTCCGACCCGCGCCGGTGATCCGCACCGGCTCCCCGCAGATCACCGAGAGGACGCGTTCGAGCTCACCCTGCACCGTCGGCGCGTTCGGCTGGATCTGGAACCCCGCATAGGCGGTCCCGTCATACGCCACGCGCGCCTTCCAGTGCTTCGTCTCAGTCGCTCGCTATGCCTCCTTCGCGCCCGCCGTCGTCTTCTGGCGCGCGGGAGCGCGCTTCTTTGCGGGCGCGCTCTCGGCCTTCGTCGTGTCGGCGGCCGGCTTCGCGCGGCGACCGGGCAGAGCCAGCCGGCGTCGCTTCGGAGCGGCCTCGGTGTCGGCCTCGGCCTTCTTCTCCTCGGTCGCGGGCATGAGCTCGAGCAGCATGAGCGGCGCGGAGTCGCCCACCCGGCGCGGCAGGTGCGTCGTCCGCAGGTATCCCGAGGTACGGTCGGGGTAGCGCTTCGCGAGGTCGTCGAAGACCTTCTCCACGATGACCTGCTCCGGCAGCCAGCCCTGCGCGCGCCTGCGCGCGGAGAGCGATCCGTCCTTGCCGAGGTTGATCATGCGATCGACGAAGCCACGGATCTCCTTGGCCTTCGCCTCGGTCGTCTTGACGCGCTCGTACCGCAGCACCGACAGCGTGAGGTTCTTCAGCATCGTGCGTCGCTGGCCGGTCGTGCGCCCGAACTTGCGCTGATGGACCTGATGGGGCAACTAGGACTCCTCGCTCCTGCTCGTCTCGTCCTCGCCGTCATCGGGAGCGGCGTCCGCAGGACCCGCGTCCGTGCCGCCGTCGTCGATGACGCTCTCGTCACGGACCGGCGCTTCGATGAGCCCGCGCGCCGCGAGCCGCTCCTTGATCTCGTCGAGCGACTTCTTCCCGAAGTTGCGCATGCGGAGCAGCTCCTCGTCGGGGGTCTGGAGGAGCTGGCCGACCTTCGTGATGCCGTGCCGCTTGAGCGAGTTGAACGCTCGCTGCGGAAGATCGAGGTCCTCGATCGGCATGTCGGAGATGGCCGACGGCAGCGCGCTGCCGTTCGTGCGATCCGGGGCGGCGATCGCGGTCTGCGTCTTCGTGAGGCCAGCGAACATGCTGAACTGCTGCACGAGGATGTTCGAGCCCTGCGCGACGGCTTCGTCCGGCGTCGTCGTGCCGTCGGTCCAGACCTCGAGGATCAGGCGGTCGTAGTTGGTCACCTGACCGACGCGCGTGCTCTCGACCGCGAAGTTCACCTTCTTGACCGGGCTGTAGAGCGCGTCGATCGGAATGACGCCGATCGGCAGTCCCTCGCGCCGCTCGGCCGAGTGGAAGCCGCGACCGGTCTCGATCGTGAGCTCCATCCAGAGTGACGCTTCGGGCTCGAGCGTCGCGATCGGCGCCTCCGGGTTCACGATCTCGATCTCGCTGGTCGTGATGATGTCCGCCGCGGTCGCGACACCGGGGCCTTCCTTTTCGATCGTGAGCGTCACCGGCTCGTTCGAGAACGAGCGGAGACGGATCTGCTTCAGGTTGAGGACGATCTGGACGACGTCTTCCTTGACGCCGGGGATCGTCGAGAACTCGTGCGCGACACCGCGTACGCGGGCGGCGGTGATGGCCGCGCCCGGCAGCGATGACAGCAGCACGCGGCGTAGCGAGTTGCCGAGCGTCGTGCCGTATCCGGGTGGCAGCGGCTCGCACGCAAACTTCGCGTAGCGCTCGTCGCCTTCGACGCGCTCGATCTTGGGGTATTCGAGTTCCACGATGGTCATTGGCTTAAGTCCTTCCTGCTGTGGTCATCTGGTGTGTCTGCACCACGCGGCTTTCAGTCGCAGGCGCAGCTCGAGATGCCAGCCCCGCTGTCATCTCGAGTAGTGCTCAACGATGAGCTGGGTGTTGACCTGCGCCTCGATCTGCTCGCGAGACGGGACGGCCAGCACCTTTGCGCTGAAGTTGTCGGGATCGGTCTCGAGCCAGCCCGGTCGCGTCTGCGTCTTCGCCCAGGCCAGCATCTCCTTGAAGTAGTTCGAGTCGCGGCTCGTCTCCCGCACCTCGATGGTGTCGCCCGGCTTCACCTGATAGCTGGGCGTCTTCGTGACGGTGCCGTTCACCTTGATGTGCGCGTGCGCCACGAGCTGGCGCGCCTGCGAACGCGACTTCCCGAAGCCGGCGCGGTACACCGTGTTGTCGAGGCGCCGCTCCAGGTTCTGGAGCATGACCTCGCCCGTCGCGCCCTTGATCTCCGCGGCCTGCTCGAAGGTGTTCTTCATCTGGCGCTCGAGCACGCCATAGATCCGACGCGCCTTCTGCTTCTCACGAAGCTGCAGCGCGAAGTCCGAGACCTTGCGGCGCCGCTGCTGGTGCATGCCCGGCGGCGAGCTGCGCCGCTCGAAGGTGCACTTCGTGAGGCACTTCTCGCCTTTGAGGAAGAGCTTCATTCCCTCGCGGCGGCAGAGACGGCAAACCGGACCGGTATAGCGCGCCATTTAGACCCTCCGCCGCTTTGGTGGGCGGCAACCGTTGTGCGGGATCGGCGTCACGTCGGTGATCGCGGTGACCTCGAGGCCTGTGGCCTCGAGCGCACGGATGGCCGCTTCGCGTCCGGCGCCCGGGCCGCGCACGAACACTTCGACGGTCTTCATGCCGGTGTCGATCGCCTTGCGCGCGGCGTTCTCGGCAGCGACCTGCGCCGCGTACGGGGTGCTCTTGCGCGATCCCTTCCAGCCGGACGCGCCGGCGGACGACCACGCGATGATGTTCCCGACGGGGTCGCTGATCGAGATGATCGTGTTGTTGAACGACGCCTTGATGTGCGCTGCGCCGCGCGGGACGACACGTCGCTCGCGCTTCTTGCGCGGAGCGGCCTTCTCTGCGCCGCCGGCTGCCTGCTCCGTCTCCGGCGCGCCTTCCTTCTTGTCCTTCGCAGGGGCCTTAGCTGCGGCGTCACGGCGCTCCGGTCGGTCCTTGGTGGCGACGTCCTTGTTGTCCTTCGCCATTAGGTCTTCGACACCGACTTCTTCTTTCCGGCCACCGTCTTACGTGGACCCTTTCGCGTGCGTGCGTTCGTCCGCGTGCGCTGGCCGCGGACCGGCAGGCCCTTGCGGTGCCGTAAGCCGCGATAACTGCCGATCTCCTGGAGACGCTTGATGTTCATCGCGACCTCGCGGCGGAGGTCACCCTCGACTGTGAAGCCGCGGTCGATGATCTCGCGGATCTTCGCGACCTGAGGCTCGGTGAGATCGCGCACGCGCACCGCGCCGTCGACGCGCGCCTGCTCGAGCACGTCGCGCGCGGTCGTCGGTCCGATGCCGAAGATGTAGCGAAGCGACACGTCGACGCGCTTCTCGCGCGGGATGTCAACGCCGGCGATACGTGCCATTCGTCTCCCCTATCCCTGCCGCTGCTTGTGCTTCGGCTCCGAACAGATCACGAGGATCTGACGGTCGCGGCGGATGATCTTGCACTTGTCGCAACGCTTCTTGACGGACGCCCGGACTTTCATCTAGGACAAATCGCTCCTCGCCACTTAGTCGCGTGATTCAAACTTTTGACTTCGAACGCTAGTACCGGACCCTTCGCGTGATGCGACCTCGCTTCAAGTCGTACGGCGACAATTCGACGAGGACTTTGTCCCCCGGAACGACTCGAATGAAATTCATCCGCATCTTCCCCGAGATGTGTGCCAGCACCGCGTGCCCGTTCTGGAGCTCCACCTTGAACATCGCGTTGGGGAGGGCTTCGGACACGGTGCCCTCCACCTCGATCACGTCCTTGGACGGCTTGTTACTTGCCATGGACTCCAGACACAGCGGTCTCCGCGGCGTGTGCCCACGGGAACCAAAATTGTACCGAAACCGCCCAAGCGCGGCAACGGCTGTTCATGCCGCGGCCGCCGCCTGGCCCTCGGGCGCCGTGAGAACGACCGGGCCGGCCGCCGTGCACCAGAGTGTGTGCTCGAAATGGGCCGAGAGCGTGCCGTCGGCCGTGACGACGGTCCACTGGTCGGGCAGGGTCCGCGTCTGGGGTCCGCCGACGTTGACCATCGGCTCGATCGCGATGCAGAGGCCCTCCTTTATCTGGAGCCCCCGCTCGGGCGCGCCGTAATTGGGGACCTGCGGCTCCTCGTGCATCGCCCGGCCGATGCCGTGGCCGACGTAGTTCCGGACGACGCTGAAGCCCTGGGCCTCGACGAACCGCTGCACCGCTGCGCCGATGTCTCCGAGGCGCTTGCCGACGGCCGCCGCCCCGATCGCGCGCCGGAGCGCTTCGTCGGTGACCGCGATGAGCTTCGCGGCCTGCGCCGACACCTCGCCGACCGGCACCGTGACCGCGGCGTCGGCATGCCAGCCCTCCACGATCGCGCCGGCGTCGATGCTGATGATCTCGCCCTCCTTCAGGCGCCGCTTGCCAGGGATGCCGTGCACGACCTGCTCGTTCACGCTCGTGCAGATGACGCCCGGGAACGGCGGGAGCACCGGCACGCCGTAGCCCTTGAAGTTCGACGCCGCGCCGTGGCGCTTCAGGACGTCGGCCGCGATACGGTCGAGCTCAGCCGTGGTGACGCCGGGCCGCACGGCGGCGCGGCATGCGGAGAGCATCTCGGCGACGATGCGCCCCGCCTCGCGCATCTTCGCGGTCTCCTGCGGTGTCTTCAGCGTGATCACTTGTCTCGCCCGCCCTTGCGGCGATCGAGGAGCGCTGTCAGACGCGCACCGATCTCGTCCATGGTGCCCACGCCAGAGACTCGCTGTAACAAGCCGCGGCTCTCGTAGTAGTCGATGACCGGCTTCGTCTCGTTGTCGTAGATCTCGAGACGCTTCTTCACGACCTCAGGCGACTCATCGGAGCGCGCCGTCGCGCTGACCGGTCCACCGCAGCGGTCACAGACGCCCGGCACCTTCGGCGGACGGACCGCGAGGGAGTACACGGTCTGGCAGCGCGAGCACGTCGCGCGCGCGCCGAGCCGGACGAGCAGCTCGTCACGGGGAACGTCTAGGAGGAGGACCGCGGCGAGGGTCCGCCCGCACTCCTTGAGAAGCTTGCCGAGCGCCGCGGCCTGCGCGACCGTTCGCGGGAAGCCGTCGAAGACCACGCGCGTCTTGCGCGGGATGTCGGCGAGCCGTTCGCGCACCATCTTCACCGTCACGTCGTCGGGCACGTACTGGCCCTTCGACATATAGGTCTGCGCGAGCTTCCCGAGCTCGGTGCCCTGCGAGAGGTGGGCGCGGAAGAGGTCGCCGGTCGCGAGCTGCACGTACCCAAGCTCATCGACCATGCGGCGTGCCTGCGTGCCTTTGCCCGAGCCCGGGGGGCCCATCAGGATGAGATCGCCCCCCGGCACTAGCGGATGAACCCCTCGTAGCTGCGCTGCAGGAGCTGCGCCTCGAGCTGCTTCATCGTCTCGACGACGACGCCCACGACGATGAGGATGCTCGTGCCGCCGAGGCGGAGCGTCTGCACGCCGGTGATGTCACCGATGAGCGTGGGCATGACCGCGACGATGCCGAGGAACAGCGCGCCCGCGATCGTGATGCGCGTGACGACGCGCCCGAGGAACTCCGCGGTCGGGCGGCCGGGCCGGATCCCGGGGATGAACCCGCCGTAACGCTTGATGTTGTCCGCCACGTCGTTCGGCACGAACGTGAACGCGGTGTAGAAGAACGTGAACGCCACGACGAGCACGAAGTACAGGCTGTTGTAGAAGACCGGATTGGCGAACGCGCCGACGATGCCGTTCGCGAGGCTGCTGACCCAATCCGTCTCGCTCGTCGTGAAGTACTGCGCCACCTGGCTCGGCAGCAGCAGGATCGAGATCGCGAAGATGATCGGGATGACGCCGGCGCTGTTCACGCGGAGCGGGATGTGCGTGCTCCCGCCGGAGTACATCCGTGTTCCACGCACCCGCTTCGCGTATTGCACCGGGATGCGCCGCTGGCCCTCCTGGATGAAGATGATCGCGGCGATCACGAGGACCGCGATGATCGCGATCGACGCGAGGGCGAAGACGTTCTGCTGCACTTCGAACGTCTGCGAGATCGTGGTCGGCATCCGGCCGACGATCCCCGCGAAGATGATGAAGCTGATGCCGTTTCCGATACCGCGCTCGCTGATCAGCTCGCCCAGCCACATGAGGATGAGCGTCCCCGAGGTCAGCGAGGCGAGGATCGCGAGCGTCAGGCCCAGGTCGCCGGGACCGAAGTTCGGCAGAACTCCCGAGCGCTGCATGAACACGGCGACGCCGATGCCCTGAAGCAGCGCGAGCGGCACGGTGAGGACCCGCGTGTACTGGTTGATCTTGTTGCGCCCGTACTCGCCTTCCTTCGAGAGGCGCTCGAGCGCGGGGATCGTCTGGTTGAGCAGGGTCATGATGATCGAGGCGTTGATGTAGGGGTTCACGCCGAGCGCGACGACCGACAGCTTCGCGAGCCCGCCGCCCGAGAACAGGTCGAGCAGGTTCAGCAGCTGGCTCGAGTTGAGGACGTTCTGGAGCTGCGCCTGGTCCACGCCCGGGAGCGGCACGTGCGCGAGAAAGCGGAACACGACGAGCATGCCCAGGGTGAAGAGGATCTTGTTCCGCAGGTCCGGCGTCCGGAACGCCTCGAGCAGCGCGGTGAACATGCCCATCGGGCTACGCGCCCTCGATGATCACGATCGACCCGCCCGCGGATTCGATCTTCTTTCGCGCCGTCTCGGACACCGCGTGCGCGTGCACTTCGAAGCGGCCCTTCACGTCGCCGTCAGCGAGGATCTTCACCTGCGCGTCGGGACGAACGAGGCCCTTCGCGGCGAGCGTCTCCGGCGTGACCTTGCCGTCGACCGCGTACTCGCCGAGGCGACCGACGTTCACAGCGACGTACGAGTGCCGGAAGCGCGTGTTCTTGAAGCCTCGCATCTTCGGGATGCGCATGTGGATCGGCGTCTGGCCGCCTTCGAACCACCCCGGGATCCCCGGACCGCTTCGTGCCAGCTGACCCTTGGTTCCCTTTCCGGCGGTCTTGCCCTGGCCGGAGGAGATGCCGCGACCCACGCGGCGCCGCGCCTTCCGCGCGCCGTGCGGGGCGCGCAGCTCGTGCTGTCTCATGTGGCGGACTCCTTGCGGGCCGTCGCCGGCTTGGCGCCCCGTTCGCTTACTTCGACCAGATGCGCGACGCGACGAAGCATGCCGCGCACGGCCTGCGAGTCGGTCTGCTCGACGGTCTGACCGGTCCGCCGAAGGCCCAGGGCCTCGAGCGTGCGGCGCGCCGCGATCTTCTCTCCGATCGAGCTGCGATGCTGCTTGATCACCAGGCGGGTCACGGCGCCACCGGCTCGGGCTCGGCACGGTTGCGCCTGATGTCGACGCCGCGCATCTCCGTGATGCGCTGCGACGAGCGCAGACCCGAGAGCGCCTTCATCGCGGCCATGACGACGTTGACCGGGTTCGTGCTGCCGAGCGACTTCGAGAGGATGTCGCTGATACCCGCCGACTCAACGACGGCGCGTACCGATCCGCCGGCGATCACGCCCGTGCCCTTCGATGCCGGGCGCAGCAGCACCTTCGCCGCACCGAAGTCCGCGGTGATCGGATGCGGGATCGTGCGATCGACGAGAGGCACGAGGATGAGGTGCTTCTTGGCGTCTTCGATGCCCTTCTTGATCGCTTCGGGGACCTCGTCGGCCTTCCCAAGGCCCGCACCGACGTGCCCGCGGCCGTCGCCAACGACGACCACCGCGGAGAAGCTGAATCGGCGGCCACCCTTCACGACCTTGGACACGCGGTTGATCTGCACGACGCGCTCGGTGAGCTCCAAACGAGTTGGATCGATCCTTGGCATCAGACCTTGACCCCCGCGGCGCGGACGCCCTCGGCCAGCGCCTTCACTCTTCCGTGATACTTGTAGCCACCGCGGTCGAACACGACCTCGGTGACGCCCTTCTGTTTCGCGCGATCGCCCAGGAGCGCGCCGACGCTCTTCGCGGTCTCGGTCTTCTTTCCCTTCGCGTCTTTGGCGGCCTTTGACTGGGGCTCGGACGCCGCCGGCGAAGCCGGGGGCGTCCGGACGTCCAACGAAGACGCTGCCGCCAGCGTGGTACCGGCATCGTCGTCCACGAGCTGGGCGTAGATGTGTGCGAGCGAGCGGAAGACCGCCAGGCGCGGACGCGCGGCGCTGCCGCGCACCTTCTCGCGCACCCGCGTGTGTCGCCGTGTCCGACCTTCGTGCCGCGTCGCTTTCGCCATCTCTCTCCCCGCTACGCCTTCGCGCCGACCTTGCCGGCTTTACCGGCCTTCTTCTTGATGCGCTCTTCCGCGTACTTGATGCCCTTCGCCTTGTACGGATCCGGCACGCGCAGGGCGCGGATGCGTGCCGCCATCTCGCCGACCATCTGCTTGTCGGTGCCCTGGACCTTCAGCTTCTGAGGCGTTTCGAGCGCGAACGTGACACCGGTCGGCGGATCGATCTCGATCGGGTGCGAAAAGCCGAGCGCGAGCTGCAGCTTCTTTCCCGCGAGCACGGCGCGATAGCCCGTGCCGCTGATCTCGAGGTCACGAGCGTACCCGACGGTGACGCCGGTCACCATGTTCTGAAGGAGCGCGCGGGTGAGGCCGTGCAGCGCGCGGCTCGCTTTCTCGTCGTCCTTGCGCTTTACAACGAGCGACCCGTCCTCGCGCGACACGGTCACGTCGGGATGGAAGGTGCGCACGAGCTCGCCCTTCGGACCCTTCACGCGCACGGTGTGGCCATCGATCTTCACGTCGACACCCTGCGGGACGGTGACCGGGAGACGACCGATACGACTCATCTGCTACAGCACCTCCGGAGGAGGTGCACGTATGAATGTTGACGAATGGAATGAGTCGACATTCCTACCAGATATAGGCGAGGACTTCCCCGCCCAGTCCCTTCTTCTCGGCCTCGCGCCCGGTCATGACACCCGACGAGGTCGAGACGATCGCGACGCCGAGGCCACCGAGCACGCGCGGCATCTCTGTCTTGCGCGCGTACACGCGCAGGCCCGGACGGCTGATGCGCCGGAGCCCGGAGACCGCCGGCACCTTGCCGCCGATGTACTTCATCTTCAGCACGATCTCGCGCGCCGACGGCTGGTCGAAGGAGCTGATGAAGCCCTCCGCCTTCAGGATCTTTGCGACCTCGAGCTTCGTGCGGCTCGCCGGCACCGTCACGGTCTCGTGCCGCGCGCCTGCGGCGTTGCGGACGCGCGTGAGCATGTCGGCGAGCGGATCGCTGGGCGCTCCGCCGATGCGCGGCTTCTTCGGCTTCTGCACGGCGACGCGCTTCGCGGCGGGCCGATCGATCCTGCTCGCATCCGCGGCCTGCAGGTCACCGGTCTCCGTTGGGGTCGTCGTCTCGTCCGTCATCATTTCCATCTCACCAGCTCGACTTCGTCACGCCAGGCAGCTCGCCCATGAGCGCGCGCTCGCGGAAACAGATCCGGCACAGACCGAACTTGCGCATGTAGCCGCGCGCGCGGCCGCAGATCTGGCAGCGGTGGTAGGCCGCCACCTTGTGCTTGTGCGGCCGCTGGGATTTGAGGATCAAGCTCTTCTTCGCCATGTGCTGGGGCTAGGCCCCTTCCACCCCCTTCGTGGGCGCCTTGAACGGCATGCCGAGGCCGCGCAGGAGCGCGCGCGCCTCCTCATCCGTCTTGGCCGTCGTGACGATCGTGATCTCCATGCCGCGTAGACGGTCGATCTTGTCGTAGTCGATCTCCGGGAACACGAGCTGCTCCTTGAGGCCGAGCGAGAAGTTGCCGCGGCCGTCGAAGCTGCGGTCCGGAATGCCCTGGAAGTCGCGGATGCGTGGGAGCGCCACGGTCACGAGCTTCTCGTAGAAGTGCCACATGCGCTCGCCGCGCAGCGTGACCTTCAGGCCGATCGGCATTCCGACGCGCAGCTTGAAGTTCGAGATCGCGCGGCGGGACTTCGTGACCACCGGGCGCTGGCCCGTGATCTGCGCGAGGTCCGACGCCGCGGCGTCCATCGCCTTGCCGTTGCCGATCGCCTCGCCCATCCCGATGTTGAGAACGATCTTCTCGAGCCTGGGGATCTGCATCACGTTCTTGAACCCGAACTGCTTACGCAGCTCGTCCCGCAGAGCCGACTCGTATCGCTCCTTCATCGCGCTCGCGACTGCCATCTATTCCTTCTCCTCGACCACGATCGACTCCCCGCACCGCTTGCAGATGCGCTCTTTGCTGTCCTCTTCGATGCGGTGTGCGACGCGGGTCGCCTCGCCGCAGTGCGGGCAGATGACCATGACCTTGCCGAGTGACAGCGCCATCGGCTGGTCGATGATCCCGCCCTTGTTGTTCTTGGACGGATTCGGCTTGGTATGGCGCTTCACGATGTTCACGCCGGCGACCACGACCTTGCCCGATACGCCGTCGACTTCCTGGACCTTGCCACGCTTGCCGCGGTCGCGGCCGGCGATGACGACGACCTCGTCGCCCTTGCGGATGCGCAGGTTGCCCGCCACTAGAGCACCTCCGGCGCGAGCGACACGATCTTCATGAAGTTGCGCTCGCGCAGCTCGCGTGCGACGGGGCCGAAGATGCGCGTGCCCCGCGGCTGGTTCTGCGGATTGAGCAGCACCGCCGCGTTGTCGTCGAAGCGGATGAAGGATCCGTCGGTCCGGCGGTATTCCTTCGTCTGGCGAACGACGACCGCACGCACGACCTCACCTTTCTTCACACCGGAGTTCGGGATGGCGTTCTTCACCGCGGCGATGAACACGTCGCCGATCTCGGCGGACGTCCCCGTGGACGAGCCCAGCACGCGGATCACCGAGAGCTCCCTCGCTCCGGTGTTGTCGGCGACGCGAACCCGCGTGTACGGACGGATCAAGCCTCGGTCTCCTCCGTCTCTTCGTCGGCGTCCACGGCCGGCTTCGACAGGAACTCCGCGGCGCCCTCGGACTCCTCGAGCGCCTTCTCGATGTCGGCGACGCGCGGCGCCGCTGCGCCTGCCTCACCGATCCGCGAGATGACCTCGACGACCCGCCAGCGCTTCGTCGCGCTGTAGGGCCGGCTCTCCTGGATGCGCACGAGGTCGCCCTCGCGCACGTCACCCGCGTCGTCGTGCGCCGCGAAGCGCTTACGCACGCGAACGACCTTCTTGTAGAGCGGATGCTCGCGCTGCCGCTCGACGGTGACGATCACGGTCCGCGCCTGCTTCGCCGACACCACCACGCCGACCTTCGTCTTGCGGTGGAAACGGCGCCAGCCAGTGACCGACTGCGTCGCTGCGGCGGCGTGCGACACCGTCGCG
This sequence comes from Candidatus Limnocylindria bacterium, assembly GCA_036523395.1. NCBI lineage: Bacteria > Bacillati > Chloroflexota > Candidatus Limnocylindria > Candidatus Limnocylindria bacterium. Next base: position 21,381 of record DATDEH010000118.1, read on the forward strand.
GCGGCGCGCTTGCGCGTCGTGACGGTCCTCCGCACCGCGGGGCGCGCGGCGGTGGCCGTCGCTGCGGCGGCGCGCGGCGCGGCGGCGGTCGTCTTCTTCGCCGCCGTGGTCTTCTTCGCCGCCGTTGTCTTCGTGGCGGCGGACTTCGCGGCCGTGGTCTTCTTCGTGGTCTTCTCAGCCATTCGTCGCTCTCTCTCGCTCCTGCAGTACGGTCAGCGCGCGCGCGATACGCCGGCGGGCAGCGGGCAGCCCGCGGTAGTTCTTCAGCTGGCGGGTCGCCAGCTTGAAGCGGAAGTCGAAGAGCTCCTCTTTCGCGCTCTTCAGCTCGTCAGCGAGCTCGTCGTCAGACAGCCGCCGCATGTCCTTCAGTTGCACTGCCGCCCCCTTCCTGCCCCTCTCGTGACACGAACTTCGTCTTGATCGGAAGCTTGTACGCCGCGAGCCTGAGCGCTTCCTTCGCCAGCGCCTCGTTCACACCCGCGGCCTCGAACAGGATCCGACCGGGACGAATGACCGCGACCCAGTGGTCCGGCGCGCCCTTTCCGGAGCCCATCCGGACCTCGGCCGGCTTCTTCGTGACCGGCTTGTCCGGGAACACGCGGATCCAGACCTTGCCGCCACGCTTGAAGTGGTGGACGATCGCCCGCCGCGCGGCCTCGAGCTGGCGCGCCGTCATCCAGCACGGCTCCTGCGCCTGCAACCCAAAGTCGCCGAACGTGAGCGTCGCCCCAGCCTGCGCATGACCCTTCATGCGGCCGCGCTGGAACTTGCGGTGCTTCAGTCGTTTCGGCTGCAACACGGTTAGACCCCCACCGCCGGCGGCGCGATCGGTGCGACTGGTGCCGGCGCGGGAGCCGGCGCGGGCGGCGCGATGGGCCGCGGCTGATTCCCGCCGGGCGCGTTCTGCGCGACCTGTCGCGGCGCTGGCTCGATGTCGCCCTTGTACACCCAGGCCTTCACGCCGATCGTGCCGTACGTCGTCTTGGCGATCGCGCGGCCGAACTCGATGTCGGCGCGCATCGTGTGCAGCGGAACGCGACCTTCGCGCTCCCATTCGCGGCGACTCATCTCCGCGCCGCCGAGGCGGCCGGCGACGGCGACGCGCACGCCCTTCGCGCCCGACTTCATCGAACGCAGGACGGTCTGTTTGAGCACCTTGCGGAAAGACACACGGCGCTCCAGCTGCTGCGCGACGTTCTCCGCGATGAGGACCGCATCGAGCTCCGGATAGCGGATCTCGAAGATGTTCACCTTCACGGCCTTACCCGTTGTCTTCCCAAGAACTTGGCGCAGCTCCTCGACCTTCGCGCCGCCCTTGCCGATGACGACGCCCGGCTTCGCGGTATGGATCGTCACGGTGACCTGGTTCGTGGAGCGCTCGATGTCGATGCGCGAGATCGCCGCGTCGCGCAGGCGCGCGCGGATCGCCGAGCGGATCGACACGTCCTCCTTGAGAAGCACCGGGTAGTTCTTCGACCCGGCGTACCACTTCGCGTTCCAGGTCTTCACGAATCCGAGGCGGAACCCCAGCGGATGGACTTTCTGACCCACTTAAGCCTTCCTCTCGTCGACGATCACGGTGATGTGGCACGTGCGGCGCAGCTTCGTGTCGCGCCGTCCGCGGCCGCGCATCCAGATGCGCTTCATGCGCGGACCCTCGTCGGCGATGGCCCGCTTCACGTACAGGTTCTCGAGCGTCATGCTGTAGTTGTTCTCCGCGTTCGCGACGGCCGAGCGCACGACGCGACCGATCGGCAGGGCGGCGCCCTTCGGCAGGTTCTCGAGCATCGAGATCGCCTCCTCAGCGGACTTTCCGGTGATGAGGTCGGTCACGAGCCTCGCCTTCCGTGGCGAGAAGCGCTGGAACTTCGCGGACGCGCGCACTTCCATCGTCATGCCCCCGGCTTCACGACAGCTGCGGTCTCGGCTGCGGCGCCGCGACCGTGCGCGCGGAACGTGCGCGTCGGCGCGAACTCGCCCAGCCGGTGGCCGACCATGTTCTCGGTGATGAAGACGGGCACGTGACGCCGGCCGTCGTGCACGGCGATCGTGTGACCCACCATCGTCGGCAGCACGAGCGACGCGCGCGACCAGGTCTTGACGACCTTCTTCTCGTTGCGTGCGTTGAGCTGCTCGATCTTCTTCTTGAGCGACTCGTGTACGAAGGGACCCTTGCGGATGGAACGCGTCACTTGCTCTTCCTCTTCTTCGGACGCTCGGTCACGAAGCGATCCGTCTTCGGGTTGCGGCGCGTCTTGAGGCCCATCGCGGGCTTGCCCCAGGGCGTCTGCGCCTGGCCACCGACGGGCGACTTCGCCTCGCCGCCACCGTGTGGGTGGTCGCGCGGCGACATCACGACGCCACGGACCGCCGGCCGCCAGCCCATGCGGCGCTTGTGCCCCGCGCCGCCGACCTTCTGGTTCTCGTGCTCGACGTTGCCAAGCTGACCGACCGTCGCGCGGCACCGCACCTGGACGACGCGGATGCCACCCGATGGCAGACGGATCTGCGCGAACTCGCCTTCCTTCGCGACGAGCTGCGCCATGCCGCCCGCCGCGCGCACGAGCTGTGCGCCGCGGCCCGGCTGGAGCTCGACGCCGTGGATGGTCGTGCCGGTCGGGATGTTCTCGAGCGGGAGGCAGTTGCCCACGCGCGCCTCGGCCTCGGGGCCGGAAAGCACGGTGTCGCCGACCTTGAGCTCGTTCGGCGCGAGGATGTAGCGCTTCTCGCCGTCGCGGTAGACGAGGAGGGCGAGGCGCGCCGAGCGGTTCGGGTCGTACTCGATCGCGAGCACGCGCGCCGGGATCCCGTCCTTGGTGCGCTTGAAGTCCACGATCCGGTAGCGCCGCTTCTCGCCGCCGCCGCGGTGGCGCGTCGTCACGCGGCCCTGCGCGTTGCGACCGGCCTGCCGCAATTTGCGCTCGGTCAAGCTCTTCTCCGGCTTGCTCTTCGTGATCTCGGCGTACGACGCGGACTGCCGGAAGCGGCGGACCGGCGTGAACGCTTTGTATTGCTTCAGCGGCATCCCTTAGACCCCTTCCACGAAGTAGCGCTCGATCTTCTGACCCTCGGCGATCGTGACGATGGCTTTCTTCCAGTCCGGTCGCCGCCCGATACGGCGCCCGAGGCGCCGCTCCTTGCCGCGGACGGTCATGGTGTTCACGTCGACGACATCCACCTTGAACGCCTCGGCGACCGCGGCTGCGATCTCCTGCTTCGTCGCATCGCGCGCCACTTCGAAGGTGTAGCGGCCAGTGTTCGTCTCGGTCATCGAGCGTTCGGTGATGACCGGCCGCAGCAGGACCAAAGTGCCTCTCATGACCGCGCCACCGCGCGCTCGCCGGCACGTACCGCGAGCGCCTCGAGGGCGGGCCGCGTGACGAGGAGGGTGTCCGACTCCATCACATCAGAAAGGCGCAGCGACATCGGCGTGCGCAGCTCGACGTCGGGCAGGTTCGCGACCGCGCGACCGATCCGCTCATCGAGCTCCGGCGATATGACCATCGTCCGTCCGGTGTCACCGATCTTGCCGAGCCACGCGACGAACTCGCGCGTCCGCGGGCGCTCCCCGTCCAACCGGAGCTCCTCGAGCACGAAGACGCGACCAGCCGCGGCACGCTCGCTCACGGCCTCGCCGAACGCGGCGCGGCGCATCTTCTCGGGCATGCGCTGCGCGTACTGGCGTCCGTTGGGGCCGAACACGACACCGCCGTGGCGCCACAGCGGCGAGCGGATGCTTCCCTGACGCGCGCGGCCGGTGCCCTTCTGGGCCCACGGCTTCTTGCCGCCGCCGGTGACGCGCGCGCGGTTCTTCGTCGCGGCGGTCGCCTGGCGCGCGTTCGCGCGCTCGGCGATGAACGCCTGGAAGAGCGTTGCGGCGCGCGAGGCTCCCTTGAGGAATGCCGCGGGCAGCGCGATGGAACCGGAGGACGAGCCGTCTGCGGCGATGAGCGGCGCCTCGCCCACGGGCGCGGTCGGCAGCGGACGGGCCGCGACCTTCTCGCGTTTCGGCTGCTCCTCACGCGCTTCTTGCCGCGTACGCGCGGGCTCGGGCCGACGCGCGACGCGCGTGATCGGCCGCGCGATGACACGCTTGGTCGGCGTCGCCTTCGCGGCGGTCGTCTTCTTCGCCGGAGTGGCTCTCGCCGGCGCTGCTTTCGCGGCCGTGGTCTTCTTCGCCGCCGGCTTCGCCGCGGTCGTCTTCTTGTTCGTCTCTTCGGTCTTCGCCATCAGGCCTTCTTCACCATCACGACCCCGTTGCGGGGACCGGGAATGGCGCCCGAGAGGATGAGCAGCGAACGCTCGCTGTCAGCGCGCAGCACTTTCAGGTTCTTCACGGTCACGCGGTCGACGCCCTGGTGCGAGGCCATGCGCAGTCCTTTGAGCACGCGGCCCGGCGTCGTGCCCGCGCCGACGGAGCCCTGACGGCGGAGGTGGTCGGAGCCGTGCGACTTCGGTCCGCGCGTGAAGTGGTGCAGGTGCACCGGACCCACGAAGCCCTTGCCCTTGGAGATCCCGGTCACGTGCACCTTGTCGCCGACCGCGAAGTTCTCGACGCCGATGCGCTGCCCGGCGGCGAAGCCGGTCACATCGTCCACGCGGACCTCGCGGAGGTGCTTGAGCGGCGGCAGATCCTTCAGGTGGCCGCGCTCGCCCTTCGTCATCTTCTTCTCGGCGACGGCGCCGAAGCCGATCTGGAGCGCCGTGTAGCCGTCGCGCTCCTTCGTGGCCACGCGCGTGATGAGGTTCGACTCGGTCGCGATGACCGTCGCGCCGACGACCGACCCGTCGGGCCGGAAGTGCTGGAGCATGCCGACCTTGCGACCGATGATGACGGCCTTCGCCATCGCCGGTGCCGCGCCTGTCTCGTCCGTCTCTTTCGTTTCTGTCGGAGCGGTCTCGTCGGTCATCTCTCGGTCCTTTAGAGCTTGATCTCGATGTCGACGCCGGCCGGAAGGTTCAGCTTCATGAGGGCGTCGACCGTCTTCTGCGAGGGATCGTTGATGTCGATGAGGCGCTTGTGCGTCCGGATCTCGAACTGCTCACGCGAGTCCTTGTAGATGAACGGGCTGCGGATCACGGTGAACTTCTCGATGCGCGTGGGCAGCGGCACGGGGCCCGTGACCGTCGACCCGGTGCGCTGCGCGGTCTCCACGATCTGCGCCGCGGACTGGTCGATCAGCTTGTGGTCGTAGGCCTTGAGCCGGATCCGGATGCGCTGTTTTGCCATCTATCGGTCGCTCATTCCAGGATCTTCGTCACCACGCCGGCGCCGACGGTCTTGCCGCCTTCGCGGATGGCGAAGCGCAGACCCTCTTCGAGAGCGATCGGGGTGATGAGCGTGACGGTGAGCGAGACGTTGTCGCCGGGCATGACCATCTCGGTCCCCGCCGGCAGCTCGGCCGAGCCGGTGACGTCGGTGGTGCGGATGTAGAACTGCGGGCGGTAGCCGTTGAAGAACGGGGTGTGCCGGCCGCCCTCCTCCTTGGAGAGCACG
>DATDEH010000119.1 GCA_036523395.1 Candidatus Limnocylindria bacterium
GACGGGCGCTCTCACTGTGCTTGGAGAGTACTGCTCCCCGTAGGCACATTCCGTGTCGAGAACCACGCGACGCCTTCCTGCACCAGGTCGAAGCCAACGGTGTAGGGGCCGGCCACCGTGGGGACCTTCACGATCGCGTTCACGGTGATGCTCGAGCCGCCCGGTACAGCCGTTGGTAGCGCCGTGCGCAGGCCATCCCACACGTAGACGTTCCCGCTCGGGACGTAGAGGTGATACGAGAGGTTGACGGTCCCGGGCTGCCACGTGAGCGTGCCGTTGTTCGTGATCGTGACCGGGACGGTCGTGATCGCGTTGACCGCCGCGCCGAAGTTCGTCTGCGTCTGATAGGTCGCGCCGTACTGCGGCGTCGCGACCGCGATCGTGCGCGACGGGAGCATCATCCCCTGCCCCGAGAACCACGTGACGCCCTCGCGCGCGATGTCGGGCCGCAGGATGTACGACCCGAGCGCCGTCGGTGTGGTCACGTTCATCTGGACGATGCGCACCTCGCCGACCTTCATGCCGGCGAGCGATGTGCGCAGGCCGTCCCAGACGAGCGTGTTGCCAGCGCCGTCGAGCCAGTGGTAGCTGAGGTTCACGTCCGAGCCCCAGTCGAAGTTCGACAGGTTGAAGACCTTGACCGGCACGGTCGTCGTGATCTTCGGCGCGAGGGACGTCGGCACGTCGTCGACGATGAACGCGCCGCCGTAGAACGGCGCGACGAACGGCGACACGGCGACCTGCGTGGTTGACGCCGGGACACCCTTGCCGCTGAACCAGGTGATGCCCTCGTGCACGAGGTCCCACTTGAGGACGTAGGTGCCGGCGGCGGACGGGAACGCGAGGTTCGCCTGGACCTGCACGCTCTGGCCGGGCTGCAGGTCGGCCCCGAGCTTCGTGCGCAGGCCGTCCCACACGACGGTCGCCCCCGCGGGCGTCGACCAGTGGTAGGACAGCGTCACGGGGTTCGCGCTGCCCACGAGCCAGGGGAAGTTGCTGTTGTTGGTGAGGATGATCGGCACGCTCGTGGTCGTGCCCGCCATCGGTGCGCTCGGCAGGGCCGAGCTATACGACGCGCCGTAGGCGGGCACGAGCTGGCCCGCGACGGTCACCGTGAAGTCGGTGGGCGCGGCGCCCTTCAGGCTGAACCACGCCACGCCCTCCTGCACGAGATCGAAGCGCAGCGAGAACGTGCCGGGGGTCGTGGGCGCGGCCACCTGGGCGGTGAGGTTCACGCTCTGGCCCGACGCGAGGTCCGCGGGCAGCTTGGTGCGCTCGCCGTCCCACACGACCGCGCGACCCGCGGAGTCGTACCAGTGGTAGCCGAGATTCACCGGATACGACGAGGTCGTCGGGAACGTCCCCTGTCCGGCGTTCGTCACCGTGACCGGAACGCTCGCGATCTGGCCGGCGGTGAACGCGGGCGCGCTGAGGATCGAGCCGACCGGCACGTTGTAGTTCGCCTTGAAGTCGACCGACACGCCCGTGGGTGTGTCGTCGGGCGCGACGCCCTTGTCCTCGAACGCGAACTCGTTCTCCTTATAGAGGTCGATGTAGAGCGTGTAGTTCGTCGGGTACGTCGGCGCGGTGATCGGGATGACGAGGTTCACGGTCTGTCCCGGCTGCACGTCGACCGCGAGCGGCGCGCGGTTCGCGCCGGGGAAGACGTTGCCGGTCGCGTTGCTGATCCACTTGTAGCCGAGGCGTACCGGGTTCACGCCGGTCGCGGGCCAGACTCGGCCGCCGTCGTTCGCGGCGGTCACGGTGATGATCTTCGTCTCGCCGGCGGTCCAGCTGATCGGCACGTTGTCCTTGACCCAGTCGACGCTCCAGTCGGCGGAGCGGAAGGCGACGTCGCGGACCGGCGAGTCGTAGAGCGAGCTCCACCACTGACCGTTGGTCTGGAGATCCCAGCGGATCGTGTAGCTGCCGACCGCGGGCGGGACGAAAGACGTGGTCACCGTGCCGGCGGCGTTCGGCGCGATCGCGGCCGCGATCGGTGTGACGCTGCCCTGCGTCGTGACCTGGCCGTCCTTGAGCACGCGGTACGAGAGCCCGGTCCCCGCGGGGATCGGCGTCGCGCCCTTGTTGAAGACCGTGACGACGACCGGCGCGGCGGCACCCGGGAAGGCTGCCTTGGGCATGTTCGGCTCGATGTACGGCAGCTGGTAGAAGCCGTTCGTCATCGCCGTCTGTATCTGGCTCTTGAAGCCCTGCATGATGTTGTAGATCCCGTTGCCCGGGCACGCGGTCTGGCCGCCGTGCGCGCTCACGATGTAGTTCGCGTCGCGGTGGCCCTGGATGTTCGGCGGATTCGACGTGACGTTGACCCACGAGCCGTTCGCGGCCTGCTCCTGGTGCGTGAACGTGTCGGCGCCGAACGGCTGGATGCCGTACTGCTGGAACTTCATCGCGATGATGGTCGAGATGCCGTTCTGCATCGTGCTCGTCGTCAGCTTGGTGCTGTAGTCGCCGATCGCAGCCACGCCGATCGAGCCGTTGTTCCAACCGTAGGCGTGACCGGCGATGACGTGGTCGCCGCCCGATCGACCGGTCCAGATGTTGCCGAACTTGTCGACCAGGTAGTTGTAGCCGATGTCGCCCCAGCCGCGCGTGACGGCGTGGAAGTAATAGATGGAGCGGATCGTCGCGGCGACGTTGGTGCCGCCGTCATCGGTGACGGTGTGATGGATGATCGCCTTCTGCACGCGCTGGTACTTGGGCACCCACTTCATGAGGCTCTCGTCGGCGCCCCAGTCCTGCCGCGTGAGGATCTTCTGCTCGCCCGCGGGCGCCGCGTCGGCGTAGCTGTTCCACATGTCAGCGAACGCGCCGGTGATGTCGTTCATGAGCTGCGCGACCGGGCCGGCGTTGACGTCGGTCACGTCCATGAACGTGAGCGCCATCCGGCCCAGCGCGTTGGTGTCGCCGCCGGTGAGCCAGGTGCGGTACTGCGCGTAGCGCGAGACCGGGAATTCGAAGGGTCCCGCGAACTGCTCGTTGCCATCGATGTTGCGCATGTCCTCGTCGTGCGGGAGCGCGGTCCAGTCCGTCCACCTCACGCCGTCCTTTGACACGCGCATCTCGACGTAGATCGACTCCTCCGCACCTGGCGCTGAGATCCAGTGCGTGCCGATGCGGTCGAAGAGCTGGCCGGCGTCGACGACCTGCGAGGTGAAGAGGAGCGTGTCGCCGCCCGTGGCGCCCTGGTCGCTGCCGGCTGGGAACGCGCTCGGCCGCGTGAGGGCACCGAGCTCGCGTGCGGCGGGGCGGGTCTGCACGACCTCGTTCGCGACGATCAGCCCGGACGCGCGGGGGGACGCGTGCGCCGGCCGGCCGAAATTAGGGAACAGGGCGAAGAGAAAGAGAGCCATGAGGAGCGCGAGGCGTACGCGAGACCAGCGTCGGCTCACCCGACCCCCTTCGTTCCTCGCCACGCTCCCAAACGCTTGTCGTGATTCTGCGCCAGAGACGTGGCCCTGTACATCGGGAACGATGGGACCGACGGGTCGTTACCGCGGAATCGGACCGGTCTCGGAATCCGCCGTAGTGCGCCTGTGTGGTTTAGCGCGTGTGGAAGCAGTCAAGGAAGCG
>DATDEH010000120.1 GCA_036523395.1 Candidatus Limnocylindria bacterium
CCGATGCCGCCGACGCTCGCGTCGAACGTCGTGATGCCCAGCTCCATCGCGGCCAGCGCGTTCGCGAGTGCCTGACCGTATGTGTCGTGCAGGTGCAGCGCGATCTTGTCGTTCGCGATCTTCGCGTCGGCGAACGTATGCAGCAGCGTGCGGATCTCGCCCGGTGTGCCGACGCCGCTCGTGTCGCCCAGGGATAGCTCGTCGCAGCCCATCGCGAGCAGCGCCTTCGCGCTGTCGACGACCACGTCAGGTTTCGTCGGGCCGTCCCACGGATCGGCGATGACCATCGAGAGGTAACCGCGCACGCGCAGGTGCGCATCCTTCGCGCGCCGGACAACCGCGCGATAGCCGTCGAGCACTTCGGCGCGCGAATGATTCAGGTTCTTGCGCGAGTAGCTCTCCGACGCGGACGCGAACACCGCGATCTCGTCCGCGCCCGCTGCCAGGGCTCGATCGAGTCCCTTCTCGTTCGGCACGAGCACCGGGTAGCGCACCCCGGGCCGGTGCTTCAACGCGCGGAGCAGCTGCTCGGCGTCGGCGAGCTGCGGCACGGCCTTGGGATTCACGAACGACGTCGCTTCGATCACCGTGTGACCGGCCTCCGCCAGACGCGTGATGAGCTCGAGCTTGGTCTCGGTCGGGAGCGTTTTGGATTCCGCCTGGAGCCCGTCGCGCGGGCTGACCTCGACGATCTGGATCCTGGTCACGAGGCCGCGTCGATGACCATCGTCAGAACCGCTCGCCGACAAAGAACTTGCTCGCGGCGGCGATGGCCGGGAGCAGGAACGACACGACGAGGCTTCGCAGCGTTCTCGTGTCGTACGGCCATTCCGAGACCTCGGCGATGCGATGCTCGAGCGCGAGCCCGGCGGTGACCGACATCGTGAGGCCTTCGGTGTATGCCTCGGCGAGGAGCGCACGCACGCGGCCGAGCTCCTTCTGCTTCAGCGCGCGGATCGCGATGTGGCTGTCCCACATGACGTAGAAGAAGAGCGCCGTCGCGATGACCAGGACCGCTGCGTACGCGATGACGAGGCGCACCACGAGGTCGAGCGGCACGCCAGGGGCGAGCAGGAACAGCTCGCTGATCGCTATGGCGATCGTGAACGCCGCCGCAACGCTGTACGCGAAGCGCGCGACCGGGCGCAGCGGCGAGAGATCGAAGATCGACAGCCTCAGCGGGTAGCGGTGAAGCTGCGAGAGCGAGCGTGTGCGACGCACGATCTCGTAGAAGACGATGCCGAGCAGCGCGAACACGAGGCTGACCGCCGCGACGCGATACGCGCCGATCCAGCCGAACGTCTCGGCCAGCGCCCACGGCTGGATCGTGATGAGCCCGAGCGCCGTCGCAATGACCGCGGCGATCCACTCGTCATACCGGCCACGTCGCGTCGCGAGCTCGACCTGATGCTCGAAGTTCCGGCCGTCGGCGAGCAGCGAGCGGAACGCTTCGATCGCGCGCGCGTACGCCCGGCGGAGGATCCAGCGGGCGACGAGCCAGTACGCGACCAGCACCGCTGGCAGCAGGCCCGTGCGCCAGAGCGTCGTGTTGAGCGGATGGTCGAACTCACCGTCGAGGTAACCGGCGCCGAGCAGCGCCAGGGCCAATACCCCCGCCGCGAGAGCGACGGCGCGCGGCCCGTGCGCGTGGAGATGCTCGGCGATCGCGTCCACCAGCGAGCCGTCGTGAGCGATCGCGGTCGTCCGGTCGGCCATGGCGCCCGTATTGTCCCTCGCGCGGATACGCCTGCCGTACAGTCGTTGTTGTGTTGAGGAAGGGAAACGAGGTCCGGATCGAGGAATTCGACGGACCCCCGGAATTGGCCCGCTTCTTCAAGGCCGGGCACCTCGAGACGATCCCCTCATCCCGCGCCGACCGGATCGCCGTGCTCCGTCACCTCGCGCAGCGCTTCGAGCCGGGCCGCGAGTACCACGAATCCGAGGTCAATCGCATCCTGCAAGGAGTCCACGCCGACCACGCGATGCTGCGGCGCTACCTCGTCGACGAGAAGCTGCTGCGCCGCGCCTCAGGCCGCTACCGCCGGACCTAATGGAGTTCCAGGACGTCGTCCGCAAGCGGAAGATGGTCCGGAGCTTTGAGGACCGCCCGATCCCGCGCGAGGTGGTCGACCGGATCCTCGCGAACGCGCAGCGGGCGCCCTCGGCCGGGTTCAGCCAGGGGTGGGCGTTCCTCGCGCTCGAGGGACCCGACCAGACCGCTCGTTACTGGGATGCGCTGTGGCCGCAGGAGCGGCGCGCCGAGTTCGGCTGGACGGATATGTTCAAGGCGCCGCTGCTGGTCGTCTGCCTGAGCCACAAACGAGTCTATCTAGCTCGGTACGCGGAATCTGACAAAGGTTGGACCGACATGGACGAGAAGCGCTGGCCGGTGCCGTACTGGGACATCGACACCGGCATGGCCGCGCTGCTCATCCTCATGACCGCCGTCGACGCCGGCCTCGGCGCGGTCTTCTTCGGGATTACGGATCAGGCCAAATTCCGCGAAACGTTCGGCGTCCCGGACGAGCTCACCGCCATCGGCACGATCGCGATCGGGTACGCCAAGCCAAAGGACCGCCCGTCGCCGTCGCTGAAGCGCGGCCATCGTCCACCGGACCAAGTGATCCACAAAGGACACTGGTAGCGCTACCGAGATGACTGGTAGCGGCCCACGTCGCGCGATATCTTCGATGGCGAGATGGGAACGGGAATG
>DATDEH010000121.1 GCA_036523395.1 Candidatus Limnocylindria bacterium
CTCGAAGTGTTGACCGAGCGGCCCGACATCGACGTCTTCATCGTCCCCGTCGGCGGCGGCAGCGGCGCGTCGGGTGCCGCGCTCGTCGCGAAAACGCTGCGACCCGAGATGACGGTCATCGGCGTCCAGGCCGAGGGCGCATCTGCGGCATACAACGCGTGGCGCGACCGTGCGCCGCGCAGCACGGATCGCGCGGCGACGTTCGCCGAAGGGCTCGCGACGCGCACGTCCTTCGATCTGCCGCAGCGGATGCTCGCGGCACTGCTCGATGACTTCGCGCTCGTGAGCGACGATGAGCTCTACGCCGCGATGCGCCTGCTGCTGGTAGAAGGACACATCGTCGCGGAGGGCGCGGGCGCCGCACCGGTCGCGGCCGCACGCCGTCTGGCCAAGCGTCTCGCGGGCAAGCGCGTGGTGTGCTGGGTCAGCGGCGGCAACGCGACGGCGGATTCACTGGAGCGCGCGCTGGATCATCGCTGATCGACACGTCGAGAACGGCCTGCGCGATACCATCGCGAGGATGACAGTGACTGCTCGTGCGCGTCACGACGGGCTCGGACTGAGCCTCGACGACGTCAAAGGCATGTACCGGAAGATGCTCGAGACGCGCATGGTCAGCGAGCGGATCCTGCAGCTCAACCGCATGGGACGCACTCCGTTCGGTGCCGGGACGGATGGCCACGAGGCCGCGCAGATCGGCGCGGCGTGGAACATCCGGGGCGGCAAGGACTGGACCGTTCCTTACTACCGCGACATGGGGGTCGCCTTCGTGCTCGGCATGTCGCCGCTCGAGGAGTTCCGCATGGTCCTGGCGAAGGCGACGGACACGCACTCCGCCGGACGGCAGATCCTCAACCAGTTCTCAAGCCCCAAGGACCGCATCGTGACGCGCTCGGTGTGCGTCGGCACCGAGTTCCCTCATGCGGTCGGCCTTGCGCTCGCGATCCGCAACCTGAAAGAGGAGAACATCGTCTTCGCCTTCGGCGGCGATGCCTCGACGAGCCCGGGTGACTTCCACGAGGCCATCAACTTCGCGGCGATCTACAAGCTGCCGGTGGTCTTCATCATCGAGAACAACCTGCTCGCGATCTCGACACGCTTCGAACTGCAGATGGCCGTGCCGAACGTCGCGGACAAGGCCGCGGGCTATGGAGCGCGCGGCTTCATCGCCGACGGCATGGACGTGCTCGACTCCTACGACAAGACGAAGCAAGCCGTGCAGCACACGCGCTCCGGCGCGGGCCCGACGCTCGTCGAGCTCAAGTGCTACCGCTATCAGCCGCACACGTCGGACGACGACGACAGCCGCTACCGCACGAAGGATGAGGTCCGCGGGTGGATGGCGAAGGACCCGATCGACCGCGCGCGCAAGTACCTGATCGAGCAGGGCGTCACCGACAAGGAGTTCGAGGCGATCCGCGGCGCGCTCGACACCGAGATCGAGGCCGCGATCGCGCAGGCGGAGAGCGAACCCGACCCCAGGCCCGAGGACGCGATCAAGCACGTGTACGCCGAGGAGGCTCCGCGCCCCGACGGCACCCGCTCTTAAAGCCGTGCGCGGCCTCGTCGTCGCGCTCGCAGCGTTCCTGGTGGCCTGCACCGCGCCGCCGACCGAGATCACCCCGACCCCCTCGCCGACGCACGAGCCCGGCACCACGGCGGTGACCGTCCTGCTCGACCTTTCCGGGACGCGCGCACCCAGCGGAGTCGCGCAGCGCAACGCGATGCAGCTGTGGCTCGATCAGGCCCAGGCCCGCGGTGGTCAACAGCGGGTGCGGGCCACGTTCGTCGATCTCGCCGGAAGCGACGCGCGCGTCCTCATCGAGCTGAGGCGCGCGGTCGAGGAGGACCGCGCCGACGCCGTCGTCATCGGGGTGCCGTTCGCGTACGACGGGACCTTCGCCCGCGCGCTTGCCGTCGCGCGCCTGCCGGTGCTGCTCACGCTCCCCGCGCCGGAGCCGATGTCACTCGCCGGCGGCGGGTGGGCCTTCGCGCTCGCGCCGACATACGCGCGCCTCGCACGCGCCGCGGTCGACGACGCGACGGCGCGCAGCGTGTTGCTGCCGATCCTCCTCGCGAGCGATGAGTCCCCGGCGGCCATCGCCGAGCGGCTCGCGCTCGCGGCCGAACTGGAGCAGCGCGGCCTCGTCGCACCGACTGTCGTGACCGCGAGCGCTCAGGACGCCGCGACGCGGGTCCGCGCCGGCGCCTCCTTCGCACGGAGCGCGTTCTTCACCGGCCCGGCCGCGACCTACGTCGACGCGGCGCGCTCGCTGGCCGCCGCGGGCATCACGCCGCGCGTCTATCTCTCTTATCTAATGGAGGCAGGTGACGCCCTGTCCCTACGGGAGGGCGCCGATCTCGCGATCTGGCCGGGATCGCGGAACCTCGCGGCCATTTCCACCGCACCGACCACCGCGGACCGTGCGGCGTTCCTCCAGACATTCACCGCTCGCCATGGCGCGGCGAGCACGCTCGCGGCGACCGCCTACGACGCGCTCGCCCTCATCGACGCAGCGGCCGAGAGTGCCGGCGGCACACCGGACCGCGCGCGTTTGCGGGACCGCCTCGAGGCAACTACGT
>DATDEH010000122.1 GCA_036523395.1 Candidatus Limnocylindria bacterium
CAGGAACACCGGCATGCGCTGGGCGGCGGCGGCGAGAGCGATGAGGATCACCAGCATCAGCGGGTCGACGTGCGCGACGTTCAGCGTGCGCAGCGACTGCGCCAGCGCTGCCGCACCCAGCGCGGCGACGAAGAGGACATACGTTTTCATGAGCTGCTTCCGATCCATCGTGCCCCCCTTAATCGACCGGATCCCAGGTCGTGCCGGTTCCTGATAGCGCGCCGCTGGACAGCCAGGTCAGCGTCTCCCAGGTCACGCCTTCCCAGGTCACGCCTTCCCAGGTGAAGCCCTCCCACATGACGTTCTCCCAGGTCACCGCGTCCCATCGCACGGTCTCCCAGGTCACGCCCTCCCAGGTCATGCCACTCGAGTCGACGCCGCCGTTGTATGTCAGGTCGCGCCAGACGAAGGGCTGTCCCAGGATGAACCTCTTCATGTCCTTCGCGAAGGCGTCGCTGACGCGGTCCGGCGAGTACTCCCTACCGACGTCGACCGACTCGGCGGCGCGGTATGCGTTCACCAGACCGGCGCCGCGGTCGAGCGTCGTGCCGAACGCGAGCGGCGTCACCGTCGACTTGAGGCGCTTCTTGATCTGCGCCGGTGAGAGCGTGGGATTGCGCTCGTACATGAGCGCGATCGTTCCGGCGACGACCGGAGCGGCCATCGACGTACCGGAGAGGCGGTAGTAGTCGGCTGACAGCGACCCGGGCACCGTGACCTGCCGATCCGGGAACAGCGAGTCGAGCGTGCTGCCCGGCGAGCGCAGGCTGATCATCCTCCGACCCGGCGCGACGAGGTCCGGCTTCGCGAGCCTGTCGAACGGGGTCTTGCCGCGCGACGAGAACGTGGCCATCAGATCGTCGGCGAGCAGCGGTGTCGCGTTGTCGTCGAGCGCTCCGACGGTGACGACGTATGGGTCGGTGGCCGGCGTCGTGATCGTGCCCGCGAGCGGACCGCTGTTGCCGGCCGAGACGACGACAGTCACGCCGGCGAAGTTGAGGATCTCGGCCGCGGTCGCCATGAGGTCGGACTTGTAGCTGCCGGTCGGCGTCGCGCCGAGCGACATGTTCAGGACCTTGATGTTGTACGTGGCCCGGTTGGCCAAGACCCACTGCAGCCCACGCAGGATGATCGACACGTTCGAGCTGCCATTCGCGTCGATCACGCGGACGTCGATGATGTTCGCGTTCGGAGCGACGCCGGTGTAGAGGCCCGCGGACTGCGTGCCGTCGCCGGCGATCAGGCCCGCGACGTGCGTGCCGTGGCCGCCGAGGTCGTTCAGTGGAATGTTCGAGACCGTCGGTGCGACCGAGGTGAAGTCGATCGCGGCCACGATCCGGCCCGCCAGGTCCGGATGCGGGTAGACGCCGCTGTCCACGACGGCGACGCCGACACCGCGGCCCGTGACGCCGAGCTGTGACCACGCCGTGGGCGCGTCCACCTCGAGGATCCCCGGCGACCCCGCCTTCAGGCTGTCGAGCGCCGGGTCGAACTGCGCCCTGAGCTTCTGATCCTTGACGACGTAGTCGACGTCGTCGTCCCGTGTGAGCTTCAGGATGTGCACGCCCTTGATGCGCGCGGAGATGCCGCCGACGATGCCGAGGACATGCTTGACGCTTCCGCCTTGCTTGGTAACCGACTTCGCCGCCTTCTCGACCCGCCGCTCCGCAGCGCGGCCGGCCCGTCCCTCTTTGTCGAGGGGCACGGAGCGCACGATCACGTCGAAGTCGTCGGTCGGCGCTGACAGGATCTCAGTCAGGAATGACGCGTCGATCTTGGTCGGGTCGAACGAATTAGCCGCGCTCGGTGTCGCTTCGGTCCCGAGCAGCAACGCGACCGTGATCGTCGCGGAAAGCCAACGCATCGCTAGACGCATCACGTTCTCGCTCACTCCCCACACATGCGTGTCGCCACGGCCCACGCCGCAGTAAGGGGGTCAATAGTCCCTTAGGCAATGACTACAGGGACCCAAATGGGGGACCCGATACGTGTCCGAAACGCGCGAGGTTCGCGACTGCGGCGAATTGATGAGAGGGGACTGGCCGTGCGACTGAGAAGGTTACGGACCGTGGCGAGATCCGCTAGGGATGCACTCCGATCGCGCGCATGGCGATCGCGATCACGTAACCGATGACGAAGCAGCCGGGGATCGTCAACACCCAGGCGGTGACGATCCGTCCCGCTATACCCCAGCGCACGGCCGAGAGCCGGCGCGTCGAGCCGACGCCGAGGATCGCGCCCGAGATCGCATGGGTCGTCGAGATCGGGATGCCGAACCGGGTCGCGATCTCGATCACGGTGCCCGCGGTCGTTTCCGCCGCGAATCCCTGGACCGGAGTGAGCTTGGTGATCCGGATGCCCATGGTCCTCATGATCCGCCAGCCGCCGGTCATGGTTCCGATGCCGATCGCAGCGGCGCAGATGACCTTGACCCAATCCGGGATGTAGAAATCCGCGCCAGTGGGCACGACGCCATACGCGGCGAGAGCCAGGGCGATGATGCCCATCGTCTTCTGACCGTCGTTGCCGCCGTGGCTGAACGCCATGTAAGCGCTCGACAGGATCTGGGCACGGCCGAAGAAGCGCTGCACCCAACCGAACGACGTGTTCCGCAGGAGCCAGTAGAGCGACAGCATGAGGAGGTAGCCGACGAGGAACGCGAGCGCGGGCGAGTAGACAACGCCGAAGCTCGTCTTCTGGAGCCCGGCGACTATGACGACATCCGTGCCATGGATCGCGACCGACGCACCGATGATCGAGAAGATCAGCGCGTGGCTCGAGGAGGTCGGCAGGCCGAAATACCAGGTGAGGAGGTCCCACGCGATCGCCGCGATGAGCGCGGCGATCACGAGGTCCTGCGTGACCACCTTCGCGTCGACGATCCCGTTCCCGACGGTCTTCGCGACCGCAACTCCCGAAAGGGCGCCGAGGAGGTTGAGGCTCCCCGCCATGAGCACGGCCTGGCCTGGAGTCAGTACGCGTGTCGCGACTACCGTGGCGATCGCGTTGGCTGCGTCGTGGAAGCCGTTCACGTATTCGAAGATGACGCCGAGGATGACGACGAGCGCGAGGAGGACGAGCGCGTATTCCAAGCTCGGGTTCCCTTAGCTGTGTTTGATCACGATCATCTCGACGATGTTCGCGACGTCCTCACATCGGTCGACGGCCACCTCGATGAGCGAATGGATGTCCTTCCATTTGATTATCTCGATCGGGTCCGTGACGTTCGCGAACAGGTCCCCGACCGCGTCGCGGAAGACCTGGTCGCCCTCGTTCTCGTAGGTGTGGATCCTGATCCAGTGCGGCTCGAGTCCTTTGAGCCCTTCGAGGGCCTTGATCATCGCGACCATCTCGGTCGCCGCGCCGACCAGCGCCTTGGCCTGGCGGGTCGCCTGCGGCCGGACGCTCCGGATCTTGTAGAGCAGAACGAGCTCACTCACGTCGTACGCGACGTCGGCGACATCGTCGAGCTTGGACGCGATCCCGACGATGTCCTCGCGGTCGAGCGGCGTGACGAATGTCTCGTTCAGGCTCTTGAAGATCTCGTGGGTCAGCTCGTCGCCGTAGTGCTCGATCGCGTGGATGTCGCGCACCTTGCGTTCGACTTCGGTGAAATCGGTCAACAAACGCTCGAGCGCGACGGCCGCCTCGAGGCTGTTCGCAGCATGCTTGTCGAACTGGGTGAAGAAGAATCTCTTTTTCGGCATCAGGGACAGCCGCATGGATGTCCTCCTTCTCGGGACATAAAGAGACCGCGCGCCCGCGCGGTCCACTTCGATCGGCTCGGCATTCTGTTGAGGGACTGTAATGGCTCGATCCAGCGTCGGCTACACCACCTCTCGCCTGATCGAGACGACCGCGCCGATGGCCATCACGAGTCCGAAGACGACCAGGACGCCGATGTCGCGCAGCACGAGCGGGTCGGCGAGCTCGTATCCCTTGATCATCACCGAGCGCAGCGCTTCGTTCGCATACGTCAGCGGCAACACCGCGGCGACCGGACGCAGGTAGTCAGGCAGCTGGTCCAACGGAATGAGAAGTCCCGATAGGAACACCTGAGGCAGCAGGACGATCGGCACGAACTGCACTGCCTGCAGCTCGTTGCGCGCCGCAGCCGACACGAGCAATCCGAGCGATACGGCGCCGACGACGAGCACGGCTTCGACGATGAAGATCGTCGCGAGGTTGCCGCGGTAGTGGACCTGCAACACGAAGACGGTGAAGACGAGGATCACGACCGCTTGCAGCAGGGCGAAGAAGCTGAACCCTGCGAGGTAGCCAAGGACGAGCTCGCCGCGGCGGAGGGGAGTGGCCATGAGCCGCTCGAGCGTCCCCGACGTGCGCTCGCGTAGGAACGACACCGCCGAGAGCAGGAAGATGAAGAAGAAGGCGAAGAACGCGACGAGGACCGGGGCGAGATAGTCGAGGATCGAGTAGTCGGGCCCGCCATACAGCTGGTCGATCTTCACGGCCGGTCCGCTCAGCACGAGGTTGCTGCCTGCGATCGCGTCGGTCAGCGCTTTCTGGATGGCACCACCGATCGAACCGCTCTCCAGCGGATCGGCGCCCTCGATCTGGATGCGAAGTGTGGCGCCCTCGAGCCAGACCACCGCGTCGACCTCGCCACTACGCAATTGCCGGAGGCCGTCCTCGAACGTGCCGCGCCGTCCGTGGATCGCGGTCGATGCGGCGAAGCGATCGACGATCGGGGCAGGGAGATTCAAACGGTCTGTCGCGACCACGACCGTCGGGACGCGCTCCGTCGCCGATCCCCACACCGCGCCGACGAGCGAGAGCACCACGACCGGTGCGGCGAACAGAAGACCCAACGAGCGCCGATCGCGCCGGAAGCCGAGGACGATCCGCTGCGCGACGGCGCGGACGCGATGCGGATCCATCAGCGTGCCTCCGCGAGCGCGACGAAAGCGCCTTCGAGATCGCGCGCGCCCGCTCGCGCGACGAGCTCGTTCGCAGTGCCCTCTGCGAGCACGACGCCGCCGCGGATCAGGCCAAGACGATCACACCGTGACGCCTCATCCATGACGTGACTGGACACGAGCATCGTGATCCCGGATGCCGCGAGCATCCGAAAGTGCGACCAGAACTCCTTGCGCAGCAGCGGATCGACTCCGACCGTGGGCTCATCGAGGAGCAGGAGACTCGGACGATGAAGGAGGGTCGCAGCCAGCGACACGCGCGTGCGCATCCCGCCCGATAGCGTGCTCACGACGGAGCGACGGCGCTCGAGGAGGTCGACGGTGCGCAGCGACTCCTCGATCCGGTCGTCCGCGTTGGCGACGCCCTGGAGGGCCGCGAAGAAGCTGAGGTTCTCCTGGACCGACAGCTCTCCGTAGAGCGCCGGCGCCTGGGTCATGTAGCCCACCTGCGCTGCAGTCACCGCTGCTCGGGGGGTGCCTCCGAGGACCGTGAGCGTGCCCCCTTCCGGACGCAACAGTCCGGCAACGCAGCGGATGAAGGTCGTCTTTCCTGATCCATTCGGTCCGAGCAGGCCGTAGATCTCACCGGTGCGGACCCGGACGTCGAGGCCCCGGAGCGCCTCGATCACGCCGAACCGCTTTCGGACGCCCTGAGCGATGACGGCGAAATCAGCTCTCACAGCGAAATCTCACGCGGAACCCTAGTCCAGAACGCCGGCAGGTCACGGTTTACACCGATAGAACGGATCCCGAAGCACGCTTTCCGTCGCGGTCTTCCGCGCCGATCGGCAGTCGAAACCGTGGCACAACAGTTGCTCTTGACCCATGTCAGCAAAGGCTCCGCCCCCAATGCGGCGGGAAAGGACGGCGGTCATGGACGCTTTCCTCGTAGGTCTGGTCTTCGGTGTCGCGTTCGGGATGCTCGTCGTCGGTTTCCTCGCCGTTGGTTCTTACCAGCGCGGGTTCAGCCAGGCACTCGAGCGCCGCAAGGAGTGGCGTGGTGAGCTCGTCGCGCGCCAGGTGGTCGCGCGCCGCGCGCTTGAGCAGCTGCGCAAGGCCAGCTAGCTCGCTCGCGCATCACTCAATAGGTCGTAAGGGGCCGCCGAAGGGCGGCCCTTACGTTTTGTGCGCGACAGCGCAAAGCCCCCTACTTCCCGAACCAGGAACGTCTGAGATCCTCTATCGCCCGCTGCAGCCGGTCGACCAGGCCGGGGATGCCCGTCGGCGCGATCTCGACCTCGCCGGTGGTGCGCGACACCCGCAGCTCGTCCCCCGACTGGACCGCCGCCTTCACCGCCGCGCGGTCAGCCGTGACGGTGAACACGACGCGGTCCTGATCGGCGACGACGCTCGCGACCCGTAAGCGTCCATCCGGCAGGGCCTTGATGACCGCTTTGAGGTCGGCATCGCTCCGCATGTCGGCCTGAGGCTGCGGCGCGACCCGCGCAACGGTCCTCCCGACCTCGTCGAAGAAGTTCTGAGGACCCTTAACAACGCTCCCGATGAGCGCGGCGAACAGGCCGACGGCGAGCAGCACCGCGAACATGCCGATCACGAATTGCAGCGCCCAGATCGGGAGGAACGTACCCGCGCGCTTCACGTGTCCTCAGGCTAGCAAGGGGGTGCATATCTGCGAAGATTCGGCAATGGAGCCTCTGAGGGTCGTCTGCGTTGGCGGCGGGCTTGGCGCGCCGACGGTCATGGCCGGTCTGCGGACATTCACGTCGGACATCACCGGGCTCATCGCCGTCACGGACTCTGGACGGTCGACCGGCAAGGTCCGCATCGCCCTCGATGTGCCCGCGCCCGGCGACATCCGGAACGCGCTCACCGTTCTGGCCGAGGGCGATCCCGTCCTCACCCGCCTCTTCAACCACCGCTTCGAGACGGACAAGAGCGAGGACCTGAACGGCATGGCGTTCGGAAACCTGTTCCTCGCGGCGCTGACGCAGCAGGAGGGGTCGTTCCTCGCCGCGGTCGAAGAGGCATCACGCCTCCTGAAGCTGCGCGGTCGCGTCCTCCCGGTGACCCTCTACAACACGCACCTGTGCGCGGAGCTCACCGATGGAAGCATCGTCGAGACCGAGGTCAACGTGCGCGGGACGGGAAAGGCGCCGATCGCGCGCGTGTTCCTCAAGGACATGCATGTCGGCGCGACGCCGGGAAGTGTCGAGGCAATCGCCTCGGCGGACCTCATCACGCTCGGACCGGGGAGCCTGTACACGACGGTCTGCGCGTGTCTCCTCGTGCCGGACATCGCGCGCGCGATCGCGAGCGCCGACGGGCTTGTCGTGTACGTCGCGAACACGACCCGCCAGCCCGGGCAGACCGACACGCTCTCGCTCTCCGATCACGTGCGCGCGGCGCAGGACTATCTCGGCGGATCCGGCCTCGACGCCGTCCTCGTGAACGACGACCCGCCGCCGGCGCACCTTCGCGTCCACTACGCAGAGAAAGGCTTGGCGCTGCTCGACCCGACTCCCGACGAGCTCGAGCGCATCCGCGCGCTGGGCGTGCGACCGGTCACCGCGCCGATCATCGACAAATGGAGTGGCCCGCGGGACCTGTGGCTCAAGCAGGACACGATCCGCCACGACCCCGAGCGTGTGGCGCGCGCGCTCGTCGACCTCGTCGAGCAGCGCCGGCGTCCTGCGCTCCGCGCACTATGACGGCGGTGCTGTCGCGCGTGCGCCACTTCGTGTCGATCGCGGACCTCGATCCGGGCGGTCTTGGCCGCCTGCTCGAGCGGTCCTCATTGCTCAAGGCGGCGCGCCAGCGTCGCGAGCCGCTGCTCGCCGGTCGCACGCTCGCGCAGATCTTCGAGAAGCCGAGCCTGCGGACCCGGCTCTCCTTCGACGTGGGCATGACCGAGCTCGGCGGTCACTGCGTATATCTCTCGCCGCAGGAGGTCGGTCTCGGTCGGCGTGAGAGCGTCGCCGACGTTGCGCGCGTCGTGAGCCGCATGGTCGATGCCGTCGTGTTGCGCACGAACGCCCACGAGACGATCGAGGAGTTCGCGCGCTTCGCGTCGATCCCCGTGATCAACGGGCTCTCCGACCTCTCGCATCCGTGCCAGGGACTCGCGGACATCCTCACGATCAGCGAGAAGAAAGGGCCCGATCTACGCAACGTCACGGTCGCGTACGTCGGCGACGGGAACAACGTCCTCAACTCGCTCATGCTCGCCGTCGTGCTGCGATCGGCCCGGATGCGCGTCGCCACACCCGCCGGGTTCGATCCCATGCCCAGGTACCGCGAGCTTGCGGAGCGCAAGGCCAGGGAAGCGAACGGCTCGATCGAGTTCGGGAACGATCCCATCGCTGCCGTGCGCGACGCGGATGTCGTCTACACCGACGTCTGGACGAGCATGGGGCAGGAGCAGGAGTACGAGCGACGGCGCCGGGCGTTCATGGGCTACCAGGTCAACGCGCCGCTGCTTCGTCATGCGAAGCCGGACGCGATCGTGATGCACGACCTTCCCGCACACCGCGGCGAGGAGATCACCGACGAGGTCCTCGACGGACCACAGAGCGTCGTGTTCGATCAGGCCGAGAACCGCCTCCACGCGCAGAAGGCGATCCTGTGCTGGCTCCTCCGAGGTGAGGGATGAACGAGCGCGTGATCCTCGCCGACTGCTGCGAGGACTGGATCATCGAGTGGGGCGGCTTCTACAAGCCCGACCGGTCGTTCGGCTGCCCTGAGTGCGCCACCGAGTGGAAGAAGACGGACAACGACACCTACCGGCGCGGCGACGGTCGGATCTTCACACGCCGCACGCGTGTCGGCCCTCAGGCGTCCTTTCCATACCTCGCATCTGCCGACGGCCATCAACCGAACGTCGAGCGCTGCTGCGCGAAGATCCTGCTGGCGCACGGAGAGCGCATGCCTGATGGACCGTTCGTGTGTCCGGTGTGCGGGACCGAGTGGCAGCGCCGCACGGAGCGGCTGCACGGACTCCGCGTCGCGGTGTTCGCGAAGTCCGGCCTCGCTGAGCCGCTCACCATCCAGGCCGGACGCACGCGACCGTTCCTCGTCACTCTTTCGGAGTACTCGCCGCCGCGCGACTAGTACTCGCCGCCCGGTCGCTGGTACTCCTTGTTGTCGCGCTCAGGCCTGTGAGTTCCCCCGAACGGCAGATGAGCGTGTGACACCCGGCGCCATAGGCTCACGCGCGGTGGCAAAGGTGGGTACTCCCGCTGGTGTGGTGGAGATGAGGGGTCGGGCGGACGCGACGCGCCTACGCAGGGTGATCGCGGTCGTCGCTGTCGCGTTCGTCCTGTTCGTGGCGCTCGGAGTGAGTGGGACGTTCGGGGGTCGCGCGCTCGGCGCGGCGACGATCGTCACGATGATCTCCGGGGACGTCCAGGTGCGACATGGCGCGGCTGCGGCCTTCGTGACCGCGACCGACGGCGAGGTCCTGGTCGCCGGCGATACCGTTCGCACCGCCGACGGAGCGCGCGCGGTCCTGACCTACTTCGAAGGCTCGACGGTGAGCGTCGAGCCGAACACCGAGCTCACGATCGAGACCGCGGCGTCATTCACCGATGGCAGCACCGTCGTGGTGATGCAGCAGAACTTCGGCCGGACCTGGCACGTCGTGACGAAGCTCATCACCGGGAACTCCAAGTACGAAGTGAAGACGCCCGCCAGCACCGCGTCGGTGCGCGGCACCGCCTTCCAGGTGGATAGCGACGGCGAGCGGACCACGGTCACGACGACCGAAGGCACCGTCGTCGCTCGTGTGGCGGACCCGGACCATGTCGGCCAGACCGTCGACGTTCCGGTCCCCGCAGGCAAGACGCACGAGCAGAAGAAGAACGCGCGGCCGGCTCCAGCGGCGACGGCGCCCCAGTCGGAGCGCACGCTGACCATGACGCTCGACGACCAGAACTCGCTCGTCATCGACGCAGAGGGGCGCGCGAACGGCATCGACAAGAACGGGAAGAAGCACCTCGAGACGCCCGGCGCGCAGCTCGTGAAGACCAAGGACGGGAAGCTCCAGGTCGTGCTGCAGAACGTGTCGGACGGTCGCCTCGAGGCACAGGTGCGCAAGGCCGGCGGCGGCACCGAGGTCGGCGTGCAGACCACGGTCGAGGACAAGGGCAGCGAGCCGGTCAGGATCGATGGCAAGGTCAAAGCCGACACGACCGGTCAGGGCAGCGTGAGCCTCGACGTGGACCGCAGCGCGGACGGCAAGACGAACCTCAAGCAGTCGAGCGGGAAGAAGCCCTAGCTCAACGCAGCGGAGCGATCCGCGCGTCGCGACCCAACTCCTCGGTACACTTACGAAGCGGAGACCCTCCGCTCATGGCGGCGTTAGCCTAGTGGTAAGGCTCCAGATTGTGGATCTGGCTAGACGGGTTCAATTCCCGTACGCCGCCCAGATCACGCCCTTTCTGTAAGGCGAATGGCTCGCGCGTATCTCCCCGCCTGACACGAATCGCGCGATCTCCGCCGCCATACTTTCGCCCCAAGGTCACTTCGTCTTCCAAAGAGCCGCACCGTTCGGGCGCTGCTACTGCTCGGCCTCACCGCGGTGTTCGCGGTTGTGATGACCGGCGCGCTCGCGCTCATGTTCCCGACGGAGGCGCTGGGATCGTCAAGCACGCTCGAGGTCCTCGACGGCGTCGTCGCTGTGAGTCACGACGGCAACACCTTCGCGATGGGTAAGGACGGCGACACGCTCCAGCAGGGTGACGTCATCCGCACCGGCGAGGGCGCGCACGCGGTGCTCACCTTCTTCGACGGCTCGGTCATCGAGCTCGAGCCCGACAGCGAGATCCGCGTCGAGACACTCCAGGCGTCGAGCGCCGGCGATCTCCTCATGACGATGCAGCAGACCATCGGCCGCAGCTGGCACGTCGTGTCGCGCGCGCTCACGCCGAATTCGAAATACGAGGTGCGGACGCCCGCCGCGACTGCAACGGTGCGCGGCACCGCGTTCCTCGTCAGCGTCTCGCCGCAGGGCGTGTCGAACATCCAGACCACCGACGGCGTCGTCGGGATGATCGGCGGCGGGCAGGAGGTCCTCGTGCCTCCCGGATTCCAGTCGAGCGTCCTGCCGGGTGGCGTGCCGGAATCGCCGACACCCGCGCCGCCGCCGCCGGCTCTCGTGCGCATCGTGCTCGACCCAACGCCGAACGCGGCCGTGGTCGACGCGTTCAAGCGCACGGTGGGCGTGATCAACGGACTGCCCATCCGCTACATACCAGGTTCGACCGTCGCGCTCGTCGATGGAAAGCTCGTGCTCACGATCCCGAATCCGTCTCACGGTCGTCGTCTCGATACGCACATCCAGCCGGCGGATCCGAAAGACCTCAGCGTCGACGTGAACGTTCAGGTCCAGGTCGAAGGTGTCGTCGTCGGCAACGTGATCGATCACCGCTCGGTCGGGGCGAACGGCGTCGCGAAGGGTGGGCTGGTGCTGACGACGACCGGAACGGTGCTCCTGCCCGACTCCGAGGCGAAGACGAGCGAGGAACCGCGGATCGGACGCTTGCCACCGCCACCGCCGAGTGGCCCGAGCCTCGTCGCGCGACCGACAGCCGGTCCGACGATGGTCGTCACGCCGCCTCCGAGCTTCGTGTCGCGCATCGACTTCGACCCGCGCGTGAGCCTCGCGACATCGACGCCCACACCGGCGCCGACGGCGAGCCTGGTCTTCAACGGTGCGTACCAGCCGTACGCGACGAAGCTGGAGCCGAGCGCGACGCCGGCGCCGAACTCGAGTCTCATCGTGTTCACAAGCTCGACGGAAACGTTGAAGCTCGTGGCCTCGCCGACGCCCGCGCCGACGCCGGAGCCGACGTTCCTTCTGCTCCGCACGCTGGATCCGATCTGCTGTTTGATCGCGCCGACGGTGACGCCGACACCCGCCGCGACGCTCATCCTGCGAACGCTGGATCCGATCTGCTGCCTCATCGCGCCGACCCCGACGCCAACGGCCGCACCGATCATCATCTGCTGCCTGTCGACGATCGCGCCGACGCCGACTCCTGCACCGGGTCTGATCTTGCGGACGATCTCACCGATCCTCCTGCCCACGCCGACACCAACGCCGGCGCCCACGCTCATCCTGCGCACGATCGACCCGATCCTGCTGCCGACGCCCACGCCCACGCCGTCCCCGCTCCGCACGATCATCCGCTGCATCCCAGGGCTGACCTGCTAGTCGGCTAGAGACCCGCTTTCTTCCTCGCGTCCTGATAGAGAGGACGCACCATCTCCGCCGCGGGATGGAACTCGCCGACGTCGAGGAAGACCGTCCACGTGTCGACCGCGCCGCGCCAGTCCTCACCGCGGTACTGGATCAGCCCTTTCAGGAAGAGCGCATCCGCGTCACGCGGGCGCAGCGCCAGCACGCGATCGGCCGCGAGACGCGCGCCGGTCATCTCGCCGGAGCGGAACAGCATGAAGCCGATCCCGTTGAGCGCCGCGACGCTGTCCCTGTCGATCGCGAGGACCGCCTGATACGTCGCGACGGCGTCGGTCACGCGGCCTTCGGTCACGTACGCGTCGGCCAGGGCTAGCAGCGTCGGCACGTCGCGCGGGCTCGCCTTCGCGCGCGATTCGAGCTCGGGGAGAGTCGCCGTTGCTGGTGCCGTGCCGGTGATCGGCTCGCCGGGCGCGCGGTCGCCGGTCGCGCGCGGCAGCTCGATGATGACGAGCACCACCGCGATGCCCGCGATGACTGACGCGAGCGCGAGCGTCCGCCACGGCGCGGGCGTCGGTGGCGTCTCGCGCTCCTTCACGAACGCGCTGCGCTCGAGGAGGCCGCGCAGCCGCTCGTGGTCGGCCGGCGCGATCGTGCCGGCGGCACGCGCGAACTCGAGATCGCGCAGCGAGCTCACCGCGCGCGATATGTCGTCGCGCGCGTCGGGCGTTTCGACCGGCCACGCGACTTCGCGACGCGCAAGCAGCGGTCGCACGGCGAGTGCGAGACCGACGAGGAAGAGCGTCGTAAAGAGGAGGTAGCTCATTCGGCACCGTCCGCCTGCGGCAGATCGAGCGCCTCCTCGCGCGCGACGCGTTCGCGGAGCACGGCGAGTTCGCGTGCCGAAGGTGCGGCAGCACTCGGCGCGCCGCGACGCATCCGCCCGAGCGCGACGACCAGCCCTGCGGCGAGCGCGACGAGCGGCACGAGCCAGATGAGACCGTTCCAGGACAGAGCTGGTGGCGAAAGCAGCACCCAGTCGCCGTACGACGCGCGGAACTCGTCGCGGATCTCCTCATCCGTCCGGCCCTCGGCGACGCGCTGCACCACCAGATCGCGCATCTGGCGCGCGCTCGCCGCGGGCGAATCCTTCACCGAGAGCCCTTGGCAGGTCACGCAGCGCAGCTCGCTCGTGATCCGGTCCACGCGCTCCGCAGCGGTCGCGTCGTGTGGTCGCGCGCTCCAGGCGACCGCTCCGAGGATCGCGATGAGCGCCACCAGGATGAGCGTTCGCTCGCGCGTCATCGTGTCGCCTTCGGTCTAAGGCCGTCGATGGCCGTGACGAGGGTCGCCTCGTCTATCGGACCGATGTGCCGTCCGGCGATGATGCCGTCGGGTGCGATGAAGTACGTCTCGGGCGGTCCGAAGACGCCGTACGAGAACGCGATACGACCATCCTCGTCCTGCACGGTAGGCCACGTGACGCCGTTCGTGCTCACGTACGCACGTGCCTTCTCCGTCGAATCGCCGTAGACGATGCCGATGAAGATCACGTCGCTGGTGCGATACCGCTCCCAGACGCGCACGAGGGCGGGGTTCTCCTCTTTGCAGGGCGGGCACCACGAGGCGAAGAAGTTGAGGACCACCACCTTGCCTGCGTAATCCTTGAGCGAGAGCGAGCCGGTCCCGTCGAGCTTGTCCGCGGTGAACGCCGCGGCCGGCTTGTTCACGGTGCCGGTGCGGATGTCGTGCGGATCGCGCCTGAACGAGAGCATGAGCACGACGACGAGCGCGGCGATGCCGAGCACGACCCCGTAGCGAAGCCAGCGAGGCATCAGTCGCCGACCGTCGCAGGAGCTTCGACCAGCGGATGCGTGACCTCACGGCGCCTCGGCTGTGGCAGCGCGGCGATCACCGCGCCGAGCCCGACGACAGCGCCGCCGAGCCAGAGCCACGAGACGAGAGGGATGACGAGGATGCGGATCGTCGCCCACGAGCTCCCGGTGGTGTCGTACGCGGCGAGGATCGTGTACACGTCATCGCGGAGTCCCGCGGAGATACCTGGCGACCCGACCGCCTGCGTCGCGTTGGGAAAGAACACGAGCGACGGCCGCAGGTGCAGGTCGGCGCCGTTTCCCGTGATGGCGAGGTCCGCGACGAGCAGGTCGCGCTGCGGCTCGCTCACGTTCCGCAGTCCGCCGAACGCGACCGTGTACCCAGCGACATCGAAGTGCTCGCCCGCACGGACCGTGCGCTCGACCTCGACGGTCTTCGATTGGCTCGTCGCCACCGCGACCGCGACCAGGACGATTCCGAGATGCACGACATACCCGCCGTATCGGCGGCCGCTGCGCCGCAGCAGGTTCGCGAATGCGGTGCTTGCGCTCTCGCCGTGCAGCGTCCGCCGTGCGCGGATGCCGCGCGCGAACTCCTGCACGACGGTCGCGGCCACGAATGCCGCGAGCGCGTACGTGAGGACGGCGAACGCACCGCCGAGACCCGTCGCGACCGCGAGGAGCGCGCCGCCCGCGGCGGCGACGATCGGGGCCGTGAACTGACGCTCGAGCGTGGCGCGCGACGCGCCATGCCATGGCAGCTGCGGCCCGATGCCCATGAGGAACAGCAGCGCGAGGGCGAGCGGTACCTCGACGCGGTCGAAGTAGGGCCGTCCGATCGACAGCTGATCCCCGCTGATCGCCTCGGCGATGAGCGGGTAGAGCGTGCCGAGCAGGACGGTCAGCGTCGCGGCGACGAAGACGACGTTCTGGAAGAGAAAGATCGCCTCGCGCGACAGCGGCGCGCCTACCGTTCCGGCGTCGCGCAGCATCGGCATACGCCACAGCAGCAGGCCCACGGACAGCACGACGATCGCGACGAGGTAGCCGAGCAGCAGTGGCCCGATGGCGGACTGCGTGAAGGCGTGCACCGAATTCACGACGCCGCTGCGCGTGAGGAACGTGCCGAGGATCGTGAGCGCGAAGGTCGCGATGACGAGCGACAGGTTCCAGCTACGCAGGAGGCGCCGTTTCTCCTCGACCATGACCGAGTGGAGGTACGCGGTCGCGACGAGCCAGGGCATGATCGCGGCGTTCTCCACCGGGTCCCACGCCCAGTACCCGCCCCAGCCGAGCACCGCATACGACCACCACGAGCCAGCGACGATGCCGACGCCGAGGAGACCCCACGAGACGAGCGCGAAGCGGCGCGTCGCGACGAGCCAGCGGTCCCCGCCCTCGCCGAGGATCAGCGACGCGATCGCGTAGGCGAACGGTACCGAGAACAGCACGTAGCCGAGATAGAGGAGCGGGGGATGCAGCGCCATGAGCGGATGGTTCTGCAGCAGCGGGTTCGGGCCGTTCCCGTTGAGCGGCACGATCTCGCTGCGCACGAATGGATCTGCCGCGGGCGTCGTCACGAGCATGAGGAAGAACGCGAGCATCGCGAACAGGATCGCGAGCGCGGTCGTCGCGAGACGGGGCAGCGCGGGCGTCCCGCGCCACGCGACGTATGCCGCCGCGCCCGCGAGGATCGCGGTCCAGAGCAGGATCGAGCCTTCGAGCGCCGCCCACAGCGAGATGACGGTGAAGAAGAGCGGCGTCTCGAGCGCGTTGTTGCGCGCGACGTACGCGACGGAGAAGTCGTGCGTGACCAGCGCGCCGACCATCGCGAGCGCGGCGAGCACGACCAGCAGCAACGTGATGAGCGCGGACCAGCGCGCGCTCGCGAGCGCGCGGCCGTCACGTTTCGCGGCGGCGTAGGCCGCGGCGCCGACGCCCCAGATCGCGAGCGGCAGCGCCGCGCGCAGCGCGCCGGTGCCGAGGTCGGCGAAGGTGAGGTTCAAGGCGTCTGGTGGCTCGGGGTCGCGCCCGGCGACGGAGGCGCGTACTGCTCGTCGTGTTTCGCGATGACCTGCGTCGCGCGGAACGTGCCGTCGGATGCGAACGACCCCTCGACGACCGCGCCCGCTCCCTCCCGCAGCAGCGACGGCGGTGCGCCCGTGCCGATGACCGTCACACGCGCGGTGCCGTCCGTGAGCGTGAAACGCAGGTCGCGTGTCTGCGGGTCGTAGCGAAGGCTTCCGGCTTCGACCTGTCCCCCAAGCCGCGCGGCCGTGCCGGCCGCGATATGCCGGTCGCGTGCCTCGGTCGGCGTGAGGTAATACACGGCCGAGCTCGCGAGGTTCTGCACCGCGACGAAGCCGATCAGGACCGCGGCGGCGAGCACCGCGATCAGCAGGACGCGGCGCGCTCCCATGCGCTCAACTCCCACGGCGCCGGCGCAGAGAGATGAGGTACACGAGGGTGCCGCCCCACACGAGGGCGTACGCCGCGACGATGAAGCCGAGGTTCTCCGTCACGCGCGGGCCTCGAATATCCGGCGCTGGCGGTCGAGCTCGATCGACATCCGTTCGGCAAGGAACGCGAAGTACACGAGCGTGAACGCGATGACGCAGATGCCGAGCGTCATGCCCATCGCCGCGTCGAGCGCCGGGCTGCCGCCGGCGCGAAGCACCGTGGGGAGCTGATGGAGCGAGTTCATCCAGAGCACCGACAGATGCACGATCGGGATATCGATGACCGCGATGACACCGAGCACCGCCGCGCGCGTCGCGCGCCGCGAGAAATCGGTCGAGAGCGACCGCAGCAGCAGATAGCCGACATACATCATGAACATGACCGCCGTCGTCACGAGGCGCGGATCCCACGTCCACCACACGCCCCACGTCGGCTTCGCCCAGATGGATCCCGCGACGATGAACATGCCGGTGAAGAGGACGCCGACCTCCGCTGAAGCGACCGCAAGCGCGTCGAACCATGGGCGTTTCGTCCATAGCCAGCCGAGGCTCGCGAGGAAGACCACGAAGAACGCGAGATAGGCGAGCCAGGCGAGCGGGACGTGCACGTAGATGATCCGGTACACGTCGCCCTGCACCGCGTCGGTCGGCGCCCACACGAGCGCCATGAAGGTCGCGACGAGCGAGCCGGCGATGGCGAGTCGACCCAGCCAGGGCCGGACGCGGATGGTGGGGAAGGGCGCCGCAGTCGTTTCGATCATTCGATGGCCGCAGGAACGATGGTAAGGCCGAGGACCCCGTAGACGAGCGCGAAGGCCGCGAGGATCCCGGCCCATCCGAGAGCGCCCGACGCGTCGCCGGTCATCGCCGCTGCCGCGCCTTGCGTGCATGCGACCAGCTGCGGCATGAGGATCGGGAACGAGAGGATCGGCACGAGCGCGACGCGCGCGCGCACGCGCAGCGTGAGAAGCGTCGTGAGAGCGATGACCGGTGGCAGCGCGAGGATGCCGAGAGCGCCGATGAGCACGAGGTGTCCGGGGAGCGCGACGCCCGGATCGAGGAGAACGAGCGAAAGGACGCCTGCCGCGAACCCGACGACCATTAGCACGACCCAGAGCGCGACGAGCTTTCCCGCATAGAGCGCGTCGCGCCCGCCATCCAGCACGAGGACCGCGTCGATCGCGTCGTCCTCGAGTTCGCGGTCGAACGACCGTGACGCCACCAGCGTCGCGGCGAAGAGGATCGCGATCCAGTAGAGGGCGCTCGCGACGCCGGGCTGGCGCGCCTGGCCCGGTCCGAACGCGAGACTCTCCATCAGCACGAGCAGGCCCGTGAACGTCAGCGCCGCGACGAGGCCGTCCGGATGTCGACGTTCGGCAGCGAGCTCGCGGGCCGCGACGAGCAGCGCGCGATCGAGCGCGTTCACAGGCTAGCGAGGACGAGGCCGGAAGCCGCAGCTTCCGGGTGAGGACGAGTGACGACTGTACGTGCGCTGCACCTATACCTCGCGCAGCGCGCCGTCGTCCAGGACGTAGCGGTGTGTCGCGTCCTGGTCGAGCTCGTGATGCATGTGTGTCGCCATGAGGACCGCTTGCCCTCGCACGAGCGCCGTGTTGATCGCGGCGCGCAGGCGGACGAGCGCGTCCGAGTCGAGGTCAGCGAACGGCTCGTCGAGCAGCACGAGCGGCATCTGCTCCGTTTCGATCCGCGCGAGCGACGCGCGCCGTCGCTGTCCCGCCGAGAGCCGCTCCACCGGGCGGTCCATCTCGGCGCCCAGGCCCCATTTGCGGAGCGCGTCCGCGACGTCGCTCGCGACGAGGCCGCGGAACGCGGCAAGGAACGCGAGGTTCTCGCGCGCGGTGAGGCCCCGAAGCAGCATCGGGCGATGGCCGATGAACAGCGGCGGGCCACCAGGCACGCTGCGACGGCCGCGCGCGAGTGGCGCGAGGCCCGCGAATGCGCGCAGCAGCGTGGTCTTGCCGGCGCCGTTCGGCCCGCGAAGGATCACGAGACCGGGCGCGAGCTCGAGCGATATCCCCCGAAGGATCGTCCGGTCGTCCAGGACGACCGTGACATCGTTGAGCGATGCGTTCTCGCGGTGTGACCCGTCCTGTGGCACGCGCCGCATGATGGGGCGGCTGCTATGCCTCTGCAGCCTCGCCATCGTCGTTGTCGCGATCGCCTGCGCGCCGGAGCCTCCTGCGACCGATCCGATAGCACGGGGCCGGCAGGTGTACCGCGCCCTGGGCTGCGCCAGCTGTCACGAGGGGAGTCTTTTCAACCTCTTCCGCCCCGTCGGGCCGCCCCTGGGTGAGATCGGGCTGGTCGGCCGGAAGCGCGTTCCCGGCGTCAGCGCCGAGGACTACATCCTCCAGTCGGTCACCGATCCGGGGGCCTTTGTGGTACCGGGGTACCCGGACTCCATGCCCAGGGGCCTCTCCAAGGACCTCTCAGCCGAGGATCTGGCCGCTCTGGTTGCCTATCTGGGCTCGTTGAAGTGACAGATGGCTCCTAACGACCCCCTCCCGCAGACCGTTACGCCTGGTGGAAAGGACGAGGATGCCGCGCTGGCCGTACGAGCCTCAAAGGGTGACCCGGCAGCGTTCGGAACGCTCTACGACCGGCATGTCAGCGCCGTCTACCGCTACGTGTACTACCGAGTGCGGGACGACGCCGAAGCGGAAGACCTCACCAGTGATGTGTTCATGAAGGCCCTGCGAGCGATCCCGCGTTACGAGCCGCGTCAGGCGTTCCTCGCCTGGCTCTACCGGATCGCGCGCAACGCCGTCATCGACAACGTCCGTCGCGGCGGCCGCCAGGTCTCATTCGAAGATGCGCTCCTGCACCCTGAGGTGCACAACGTGGTCGATCCCGACCTCGAGGTCCTCGCCGGGTCCGACAAGGACACGCTTCGCACCGCGCTCGGACAGCTCACGCCGCTCCAGCAGGAGGTCATCGTTCTGCGCTTCCTCGAGGGTTACTCGACCGACGAGATCGCGAAGCTCATCGGCAAGCGCGAGGGCACCGTGCGCGGGATCCAATTCCGCGCCCTCGGCGCGCTGCGACAGCTGATCCCTTCACGCGAGGCACTGGGTTGAGCGAGCGCCGGCTCCCCGAACCACGCCTTCGCGACGAGTTCCGTCGCGAGCTGCGCGCGCGCCTCATGCAGGAGGCCGCCGTCGCGCTCGCTCCGAAGCGCCGTGACACCGCATGGACGGCGTGGCTGCGTCCCGCGTTCGCCGCCGGTCTCGCCGCGTTGGTCTTGATCGTCGGCACCGGATCGGCTGCGGCGAACAGCCTCCCCGGCGATGCGGCCTTCCCGCTAAAGCGCGCGATCGAAGAGGTCCGCGTCGCGCTGACATTCGACGATGTCGAACGCGTCCGCGTGCTCGCAGAGCTCGCAGACCAGCGTCTGAGCGAGCTGGAGCAGGTCGCCAGTCGCGACGACAAGGCCCCTACCGCGTCGGACGAATACGCGCAGGCCGTGGCTCGTTTCCGCGCCGCGGTCGACGCCCTGCAGCAGGCCGCGCCGGAAGACAAGAGCGAGGCAGCGCAGGATGTCGCGGACGCCGCGCGCGACAAGCACGAGTTCGTGCTCGAGCAGCTGAAGGACCGCCTGTCGGAGAAGGCAAAGGACAACGTGGACCGCGCGACCGAGGAAGAGCAGCGCGACACGCCGCAGATCACCAAAGACAAAGACAAGAAAGACAAAGACAAGCAGGACAAGAAGGACAGGGGTGAGGAACAGGGCGTGCCCGGCACCAACAACGCCTCGCCGCGTGGCAGCGAGCGCACCAGCGCTCCGCGCACGTCGTCGCCGACGCGCCGTCCCTAGAGCTAACTAGGCGGAGGTCCCGCGCTTCGCGGCACCTCGCCGCGACGCGGTTCGCGTCGCAGATCGATCGCCGGTATAGGCCCGTGCGGTGGCCCAGGCTGCGGCGGTGGCACGGGCGGCAGATCCTCTTCCGCCGACTCGAAGCTCCAGCGCGCCACCGCACCGACACGACTTCCGATCCAACGGAACGCGGACGCGACAGCGCCGAGCACGCCTCCGCTCCTCATGCCCGTTTGCCAGAGCAGCGGGCATGCCAGGTGGCACGGCGGGTGCATGGAAGGGCGTTCATGTGCAGCTGTAAAGCCTGCGTCAGCAAACGCCTCTTCCTTCGCATCATGGCACTGCTCGTAGCGTGAGACGCGTCCTCGTCGCAGAGGACGAGCCGGATATCGCCGATGCACTGCGCCAGTCCCTGACCGAACGGCTCGATGTCGAGCTCGACATCGTCGCGAACGGAGCGTTGGTGATGGACTCTGTCGCGGCGCATCGTCCAGACCTTCTGATCCTCGACGTCGCTCTCCCCGGGCTGAGCGGGCTCGATGTGTTCGACCTGCTCCGCGGCGATCCGCGGCTGCAGGGCGTGCCCGTCCTCTTTCTCACCGGCCTTCCAGAGCGGGCTGAGACCGCGAAAGCGGCGACCGGCGTTCATGAGGTCCTCGCGAAGCCGTTCGATGTGAACGAGCTGGTCGCGCGTGCCGAGGACCTCATGGGGCGCAGCAAGAGCGAGGTCGCCGCCTAGAATCGCGGCGTGCCGCGCGCGCGATCATCACGAACACAGCGTAAGAGGTCGGCGCCCGCGATCACGCGGGCGTTCCTTTTTTCGGACCTCCGCGATTACACGAGCTTTGTCGAGGCGAAAGGCGACGCTGCCGCGGCGCGCCTTCTGAAGGACTACCGCACCCTCGTGCGCCGCGAAGTCGCAAGGCACGAGGGCGCGGAGGTGAAGACCGAGGGCGACTCCTTTTATGTCGTCTTCGAGGCGCCTTCGGCAGCTCTCGATTGTGCCGTTGAGATCCTGCGCGCCGCCGACATCCGGAACGGTCGAGATCCAACCTCGCCGCTCCGCATCGGCATCGGGCTCCACGCCGGAGAAACGATCGCCTACGACGACCAGTTCGTTGGCAGCGCCGTGAACATCGCGAGTCGGATCGCCGGCAGAGCCGGGGCCGGCGAGCTCCTGATCAGCGACACGCTGCGCGGTCTGGTGCGTACCAGCCGGAGCATCGGCATGTCCGACCGCGGCGCGCTGGACCTCAAGGGCGTGACCGAGCCGATCCGCGCGTGGATCGTCGATTGGCACGCGGCGCAGCCCGCGACCGCGGCGGACGAGGTGGCGCCTGGCCCGAGCCGCGAGCGGGCTCCGGCACCATCGGGCCAGTTCCTGTGTCCGGTCGTCGTCGGTCGCGTCGCGGAGTTCGGTCGTTTCGTGACTTCGTTGGCATCGGCAAAGGTGGGCAAGGGCCAGACGGTGGTGCTGGGCGGCGAAGCCGGCGTTGGGAAGAGTGCCTTCGTCCGCGGTGCGGACGAGCTGGCGACGGCGGACGGATTCCGCATCCTCATCGGACTTACTCACCAGTCCGACGCGGGACTGCCGTACGCCCCATTCATCTCCGCGGTCCGATCTGGCTTCCGTGGCCTCGACCGCGACGAGCTCGGTCGCGTGCTACAGCGCAGCGCACCTGACCTCGCTCAGCTCTTTCCCGAACTTGGCCGCCTTGGCGGGGCAGATGCTCCGACTGGGATCGAACGCCATCGTCTCGCCGTGGCATTCCAGCATCTGTTCCGCGCCTTCGCTCGCGAAGCTCCGGTGCTGCTGGTCCTCGAGGACATGCACTGGGCGGACGAGGCAAGCCTGGAGCTCGTGCGGCACGTGGCGCGGGAGCTGCGGGACGCTCGGGTCGTGATCCTCGCGACCTACCGAAGCGACGAGATGCACCGCCGCCATCCGCTGGTGCGCGCGCTCGCGGAGCTGCAGCGCGAGCGCGTGACCACCGAGATACTGCTGAAACGGCTCACCCCTGACGAGACCAGGGAGGTGATCCGCGCGACCTTCGCCCAGAGCGATCCGAACGTGAAGATCAGCGACGAGTTTCGTGACGCGATCCAGGCGCGCTCTGAGGGCAACCCGTTCTTCACCGAAGAGCTTCTCAAGGCGGTGGTCGAGTCCGGTGGCGTCTACTTCGACACGCAGTCCGGCTGGCAGCGGAAGCCGATCGACCAGCTGGAGATCCCGGGCTCGATCCGAGAAGCCGTCCGCTCGCGCATCGATCGCCTCGGCGATGAAGAGCGACAGACGCTCGCAGCGGCCAGCGTCGTCGGGCAGCGATTCGCCTTCGATGTCCTGCGCACGGTGCGCGGCGTCGATGACACCGCGCTCGAGACCCACATCCGCCAGCTCATCGACGAGCAGCTCGCGAACGAAGTCGACGGCGGACGTGACGAGTACGCGTTCCGCCATGCGCTCACGCGCGAGGTTGTTTACGACGATCTGCTCGTTCGGGAGCGCAAGCGTCTTCACCGCGCTGTCGCCGACGCGCTGTCGTCAGCGCGGGACACGCCGCCCGCGATCCTCGCGCATCACCTGCTCGAGGCCGGCGACCTCGCGCTCGCGGTTCCGGCGCTCGTAAAAGCCGGCGATCACGCGATGCGCGCGGATGCGCCGCGCGAGGCGGCCGCGCACTACGCGCGCGCGGTCGAGATCGGACTCCCCGAAGCAGAGCTCGCCTCGGTCATCGAGCGACAGGCGGAGGCATACCAGCCCTTCGACACAGCGCTGTCCATCAAGACAGCGCAGGAGGCGCTCGCCTTGTACCGGCAGCTCGGCGACCGCCGCGGGCAGTCACGGATGCTCCGCCTCGAAGGTCGCGGACACTTCTACGAGGCGCGGCAGGAGCTATCCGAGGAGCGAACGCGGGAGGCGATCGACGTTCTCGCGGGTGAGCCGTGCATCGAGCTCGCGCGCGCGACCGCCGCGCTGGCCGGACTGCTGATGACGCGGAGCGCTATGGTCGAAGCGATCCCTCTTGCCGAACGAGCGATCGACATGGGCGAGCGCGTCGGCGACGCGTGGACCCTCGCGAACGCGCTCATCACGCTGGGCAGCGCACTCCGTGGGCAGCCGGGTGTGCCATACCTCCGTCGCGGCCTGGACGTCGCACTGCGCGAAGGGGTCCACGAAGCCGCCCAGCGCGGGTACAACAACATCCAGATCTCACTGATCGAGCTCGCCGCGAGTGCGTCCGAGCGTTCCGCACTGGTCGCGGAAGGACTCGACCACGCGCGGCGGCACGGGCACGAGGAGGCTGGTCTCTCCTATCTCTTGTCGATCAAGAGCGGTCTCGAGTTCGGCTCCGGTGACTGGGACACGATGCTCGCGACCCTCGGCCGCATGCACGACGCTTCGGTGGTGTTCCGCTCGGCGCTGATCTACCGCGCGTGGGTCGCCGCGGCGCGCCGCGGTCCGGCCGCGGCTCTTCCGATATTCGCCGACCTCGCCGGCCGCACCACCGGAGACACGCTCGCGTTCATCGCCAGCAGAGCCGCAGTCGCCGCCGGCTTCGCCGAAGCCGACCGGCCCCTGGAAGCGGGCACGCAACTCGCGGCTCTCGCCGAGCTGATCGCTCCCTATCGCGTCGGCGCCGGAGAGCTCGACACGCCGCGCACGATCCTCGGCGGACCAGCGCTGAGCGACACGCTCATCGCCGCGATGGTCCTACGCGACCCACGCTGGATCGACATCGCCGAGGCCGAGATCAGGAGCGCGGCACTCGCCGCAGCCAACCGCAGCGCGGTCGCCGCCGCGCGCGCCGTGCTCGCGGGGGAGCCCGAAACGTGCCTCCGTGCGCTCGAGGCTCACTACCCGTTGTTCGCGCACGTCGGCTTCGCGGGCAATGCCCACAGGTTCGCGATCGCGTGCGTTCGTATCGCCTCGACCCGCGGGCTGGATCTCCGCGGCGTCGCCGAAGCAGGACCGCTCGCGACGCGGATCCGTTCGTTCGCAGAGCGCGCGGGTGCGAAGTGGTGGATCACGGTGCTGGAGGAAGCCGGCCTCTAGCCCGCGCTCTGCGTCGGCTCGTGCGACCGCACGAGCTGCGGCCAGCGCCCGCGTACCGCGGCGGCGATGCCCTCGGCGTCCAACCCGTAGTGGCGCCGCCAGAGCTTCTGCGCGCCGTGGTCCACGTGCTCGTCGGGGATGCCGAGCATCTCCAGCTCGACGCGCGCGCCACGCTCGTGCAGAAGCTCCGCAACGGCGGAACCGAAGCCACCCGCGACGACGTGCTCCTCGACGGTGACGAAACGCGGCGTGCGCGCGGCGAGCGCGAGAAACCGTTCGGCATCGAGCGGCTTCGCGAAGCGCGCGTTCACCACGGTGGCTTGCAGCCCTTCACGCGCGAGGATCTCAGCGGCCTCGACCGCGGCGTTCACCGGCTGCCCGTATGCCAGGATCACGATGTCATCGCCTTCGCGCAGCGTCTCGGCGACGCCGATGGGGATCTCGCGCGGCGACGCGGACATGGCGACGCCGAAACCGGTCCCGCGCGGGAAGCGGACGCCGACGGGGCCGCGCTGGGCCGCGGCGTGACGGTGAGCGGTCCACAGCATGTCGCGTAGCTCCGCCTCGTCCTTCGGCGCCATGAGCGTGAAGCCCGGCAGCGGTCGCAGGTACGCGATGTCGTAGAGGCCCTGGTGCGTGCGGCCGTCGTCGCCGACGATGCCGGCGCGGTCCATCGCGAAGACGACCGAAAGGTCCTGCACGGCGACGTCGTGCAGCACCTGGTCGAACCCGCGCTGAAGGAACGTCGAGTAGATCGCGACGATCGGGACGATGCCCTGCGTCGCAAGACCCGCGGCCATCGTCACCGCATGCTGCTCGCAGATGCCGACGTCGATGAGCCGCTGCGGGAACTCGGTGAACAGAGGCAGGAGACCGGTGCCGCCCGGCATCGCCGCGGTGATCGCGACCGTGTGGTCGTCGCTCTTCAGGATCTCGCGCACCGCGTCCGCGAAGACCGCCGTGTACTGCGGCGCTGTCGCTTTGGCAGATCCCGTCGCGGACACGCCGTGCCACTTCACGTTGTCGTCCTCGGCCGGCCCGTAGCCGTGTCCCTTCTGGGTGTGCACGTGCACGAACACCGGTCCGTCGCGGAAATCGCGCGCCTTCGCGAGGATGCTCTCGACCGCGAAGAGATCGTGGCCGTCGACCGGGCCGAAGTACGTGAACCCGAGCTGTTCGAACAGCAGATTCGGGATGAGCAGTGCTTTGAGGCTGTTGAAGATGCGGCGCCGCGCCTCCTCGGCGAGCTCGCCCGCGGGCAGATGGTCGAGTACCTGCCGGACGACGTGTTTCGCTCCCCGGTACGGGCTCGCGGTCCGGACGGCCTCCAGCATCCGCGAGACCGCGCCGACGTTCGGGGCGATGCTCATGCCGTTGTCGTTCAGCACGACGATCACGCGGCGGTGATCGTGCCCGACGTTGTTGAGGCCCTCGAACGCAAGGCCCGCGGTGAGCGCGCCGTCGCCGATGACGGCGACGACGCTGAAGTCCTCGCCTTTGATGTCACGCGCGAGCGCCATTCCGTGCGCCGCTGAGATCGACGTCCCAGCGTGGCCGGCACCGAACTGATCGTGCTCCGATTCCGTCCGCACGAGGAACCCGGAGATGCCGCCGAGCTGCCGCAGCGTGTCGAAGCGTTCGCGGCGACCGGTGAGCATCTTGTGCACGTAAGCCTGATGGCCGGTGTCCCACACCAGCTTGTCGCGCGGAGACTCGAAGACCCGATGGAGCGCCACCGTGAGCTCGACGGTGCCGAGGCTGGAGGAGAGGTGGCCACCGGTGCGCTGGACCATGTCGACCGTGTACTCGCGTATCTCGCGGCAGAGCTGCAGGAGCTCGTCCTTCGTGAGCACGCGAATGTCGCGCGGATCGTTGACGCGCTCGAGCACCGACATCGTGCCCATACTACGGGCGCGTGCTCGATCTTTCGTCTCACGCGGCGGTCATCACCGGCGCTACCGGAAATCTCGGACTCGCGGTCGTGCGCGCGTATCTCACACGTGGTACGCACGTCGCCGCCGCCGTTCGCGATGTCGCGAAGGGCAGGGCGCTCCGGTCCGCGCTGGCTGACGTCGCGGGCGACGACGCCGATCCGCGGCTACTCGTGATCGACGCCGATCCGGCCGACGCGACAGCGATGGACGCGCTCGTGGAGCAAGTGCTGCGCGCGTGGGGGCGGATCGACATCCTCAACAACCTCGCGGGTCTCTTCAAAAGCGGTCCGGCGCTCGATACCGGTCTCATGCGCGAGCTGTGGGACAGCAACGTCTTGACCGCGGTGACGGCCGGCGCGGCATGTCTACGCCCGATGCGCGCGCGTGGCTACGGCCGGGTGGTGAGCGTGTCCGCCCTCGGTGCGCTCAAGGGTGGACGCAACAACGCCGCGTATGCGATGTCGAAGAGCGCTCTCATCCGCTGGACGGAGTCTCTCGCGGCCGAAGTGAAGGGCGAGGGCATCACCGTCAACGCCGTCATGCCGACGACGATCGACCATCCCGTCAATCGCGCCCAGATGCCGAAGGCCGACCCCAAGCTCTGGCCGTCGCCCGAGGAAGTGGCGAACGTCATCCTCTTCCTCTCGTCGCGTGAGGCGAGCGGCGTGAACGGCGCGGCCATCCCGATCACCGCGCGCACGTAGGAGGTAGCCGATGGACTTCCAGCTCATCAAGTTCGTCCACGTGCTGCTCGCGATCGTCGCGGTCGGCTTCAACGCGTCCTACGGGATCTGGCTCGCGCGCTCCGCGAACGCGCCACAGGCGACGCAGAGCCACGTGCTGCGCACGATCAAGTTCCTCGACGACCGGATCGCGAATCCCGCCTATGGCCTTCTGCTGCTGACGGGCCTGTTGATGATCTTCAGCGCGGGTATCCCGGTGCGGCTGTGGATCGCGCTCGCGATCGCTCTCTGGCTCGTTCTCGTCGTCGTCGGCCTCGGTATGTACACGCCCACGCTCCGCGATCAGATCCGCGTGCTCGAGAGCGAAGGACTAGGTAGCGGCGAATACCAGCGTCTCGCCGCGCGCGGGCGCACCCTAGGGATCGTCCTGGGGATCATCGTGGTCGTGATCGTGTTCCTGATGGTCACAAAACCAGCGGGCTAGCGATGAGCCGGTCGCGGAGGGCCTCGGCCCACTCGGCGTAGGCGGCCGCGGACGGGTGCAGGCCGTCGGGCGCGATCATCCCGCGGCGCATCTGCTCGCGCATGAGCGGGAAGAGGTCGACATAGCTCGCGCCGGCGCGCACCGCCTCCTCGCGCGCGATGGCGTTGAAGCGCTCGATGCGCGCGGCGAGCGTGGCGGGCACGCCGAACGACGCGCCGGCGCGCGACAGCGACCAGTCCGGCTGCGGGAGCGCGTACACGGCGGCGTCCGGCGCTCCCGCGCGAACGTGTGCGTGGATCACGCGCAGACGCTCGCGATACCGGTCGTCCGCGGATGCGGCCACGATGTCGTTCGCGCCGATGAGGACTGTCACGAGAGTCGGCTGGAACTGCGCGACGAGAGGAAGCTCCTCCGCGATGAGATCGTCGGTGCGGTAGCCATTCACCGCGGGGTTGCGGAGCTCGACCGGCCGTCCGCGCTCCGCCCACATGCGTGTCAGGACAGCCGGGAACGAACGATCCGGCGTCGTGCCCGTTCCGATCGTGAACGAATCACCGAGGGCAAGCCAGCGCTCTGTCGACGGAATGCCGATGGAATGCTCCGCTGTTCTAGT
Source organism: Candidatus Limnocylindria bacterium (assembly GCA_036523395.1). Classification (NCBI taxonomy): domain Bacteria; kingdom Bacillati; phylum Chloroflexota; class Candidatus Limnocylindria; species Candidatus Limnocylindria bacterium. The sequence goes on from DATDEH010000122.1 coordinate 27,988, forward strand.
CTGTGGAAGCTCTTCCCAGAAAGGACTCTTCTTGGCCGACTACGACCTCATCATCGTCGGCGGTGGCCCCGCCGGATTGACCGCCGGACTGTACGCCGCACGGGCGAACATGAGCGCCGTGCTGCTCGAGGGCAAGGACGTCGGCGGAGAGATCCTCAACACCGACCTGATCGAGGACTACCCGGGGTTCGAGTCGGTGACCGGAGCCGAGCTTGCCCAGAAGATGGCGGACCATGCACGCAAATTCGGTCTCAAGATCGAGACCTACGCGCGCGTCAAGCAGATCCGCGTCGACGGCGACCGGAAGGTCGTCGAGCTCGAGGACGGCACCATCCACCGCGCGTACGTGGTCATCGTCACCGTGGGCGGCGAGCCCACGAAGCTCGGCGTTCCCGGCGAAGCCGAGTACCACGGCCGTGGGGTCTCCTACTGCGCAGTGTGCGACGGCGCCTTCTTCAAGGGGAACGATCTCGCGGTCGTCGGCGGCGGCGACAGCGCGTTCCAGGAGGGTCTCTTCCTCACGCGCTTCGCGAAGAACCTGCACGTCGTGCACCGGCGCAGCGAGTTCAAGGCGCAGGCGATCCTGCAGGACCGTCTGCTCGCAAAGGATCTGGTCCACGCCGTGACTCCGGCGACGGTCAAGGAGATCGGCGGCGACGGCACAGCCGTGCGGTGGATGGACGTCGAACGCGCCGGAAAGGTCGAGCGCATCCCGGTCGAAGGCGTGTTCATCTTCATCGGCTTCAAGCCGGTCGGCCGCGAGCTCTTCAAGGATCACATCGACCACGACAAGAACGGCTACCTCATCACCGACCAGTACATGCAGACGAGCATTCCCGGCGTGTATGCCGCGGGCGACACGCGCGCGCAGCTCGCAAAACAGATCACGACCGCGGTCGGTGACGCGACGACGGCGGTGCTCCATGCGGAGCGTTACATCGAGGAGCTGAAGGACATGGAGCGCGTCTTCCCCCAGGCCCCGCGCGAGGTCGTGGCCGAGACGGCAACGCATATGCGGATCCTCACGTTCCCGCCGGGCGCGGCGGTCATCCGCGAAGGAGAGCGATCGGATCGGTTTTACGTCATCGCGAAGGGCGAGGCCGTCGTCGTCCAGCGCGGTCCGGATGGTGCCGAGCGCACCTTGAACACGCTGCACACCGGCGACTACTTCGGCGAGGTCGGGCTCCTGAGCGGGCACAAGCGCAACGCGACCGTTCGAGCCAAGACATCCCTTGAGGTCCTCGCGCTCGAGGACGACGCCTTCCGAAAGCTCGTGGCGAGCTCGCAAGCCACGGGTGATGAGATCGCCCGCGTCGCCGGATCGCGTCGCCACGAGGACGGGGCCGCCGACTAGGCCGCGATCGCGCGGGCTAGGCCGCGATCGGCGGAGCGAGCGCCTTCACGCTGGCGATGAGCTCGTTCAGGTCGAAGGGCTTCTGCAGCACGTTCCGGATGCCCCGCTTGCGGAACTCGGCCCCGTTCTCCTTCGACACCGCTGTCTCGAACATGACCGGCACACTGCGGAGCCGCTCGTCCCGGTGCAGGCGGTCGTACAGCTCGAGGCCGCTCATTCCCGGAAGGCCGACGTCGAGGACGAGGAGATCCGGCTTCACCTGCTCCATCGCATGCAGTGCATCGGTGGGCCGCGTCACATGGATCGCGTGATAACCCTCTTCGTCGTTGATCACGCCCGCAAGCAACTCGCCGATCGGCCTGTCGTCCTCGACGACGATGACGATCCGCGTGCGCGCGTGACCGCTTGCAACCATGCCTTCAAGGCTGCGCACGGCGTGCCACGCCCTGGGATCGCTACGCCGGTAGTGCGTGGTTACTGCAACGGTCGTGTATCGGCGGACAGGGACACTTTGCGCGCGGCGATCATCTCAGCACGAAGATGGCGTGTTTTCGAGTTATCGGTCTTTATGCGTGCGCTTAGCGTGCGGGGGCAGATATTGATCGATCACGGCGCGGAGCTGCTCCGGGTAATACGGCTTCGCGAGGAATCCATCGCACCCCGCGGCGATCGCGCGCTCACGATCCGGTGGTGTCGCGGACGCCGAGACAGCGACCATCCGCAGGTCTTTGCCCCACGTCTCTCTGCGCACAGCGCGCGCGAACGCGTAGCCATCGAGCCGCGGAATGTGCAAGTCGAGGAGGATCAGCTGTGGATGCGTCGCCTGCGCGACCGCGAACGCGGTCTCGCCGTCCATCGTCGTGATGGGCTCGTGGCGGGCCAGCCGCACGATGCGGAGTGCGAGGTCCATGCTCGATGCGTCATCTTCGACGATGAGGATGCGGGCCATCAGTCGGCTGCTTCCGTCCCCGTTCCCGCGGCCGTCGTCTTGTTGCGCCCGCGTCCACCGCGACGCCTTCCGCCGCGCGACCCGCGTCGCGTGCGCTTGCGTGGCAGGGCAGGCGTTCCGTTCGTAACTGGACCACTCGCCGGCGCCGCTAGCGCTGGCGCGGGCTCGCCCTCGTCCTGGTCGTCGGTCTCCGACGCGGCAGTAGTCACCGTCACGACGCGCTCGACAGCATCGCCGTTCAGGCCGCCAAATTCTCCGAGGACGGTACGCGCTTCCGGGTGGTCGCGTGTGACGACGAAGCCGGCCTTCTTGCCGTGGTCCTCGGGCTTCATGATCCCGCGCTCCACGGCGCTGCGGATGTTCGACTCGAGCGCGTCGCCCTCCACTCGCGACAGGAGCTCCGCGAACAATGCGGCATTGACCCAGTCCGCGCGGTCGCCGCGTGCACGTGTCGTGCTGACGAAGTTGAAGAGGTGCGCGATCGCAGCAGCCGGCTGACGTGCGTACATGACGAGCGGATGGTCATCGACGAGCCAGCACATCGTGATCTCGCGCCCATCGCGCTGGACCGACTCGCTCTGGATCGCGCCGCGCTCCTCGGCGATGTTGAAGAGCGTCTCCAGCAGAACGCGACGCTGCGTCCGACCACGCGCGATACCGCCCGGCTGGTCCGCGCGCGAGAGCGGATCGAGGACGGCCTCGACGACCGGTACGCGCTTGGTGTCTTTCGTGACGGTGTTGATGCGACGGAGGAGGCGCACGAAGTGGAAGTAGGTCTCAGCGACGAGCGGGGAGCTGAAGTTCGGCGAGAGCAGCTGCTTCGCCTTTGCGCGCATGCGGCCCTCGAGCTTCGCCTCGATGTGGTGCTGTTCGATCGCCGCGTCGATCCTCTCCTCGAGGACGCTGGACGCTTCCTTCTCGGAGAGCGGCACGACCGAGCGGACGAAGTCGCCGCGGGCCATCGATGAGGCATGAGTCGCCACCAGCTGGTCGAGCAGGAGGACCGCGAGTCGCCGCTGTTCCTTATCGGATTCGGGCGCCGCGGTGGGAACGACGGCCGGCACGACCGGCGGCGTTGCTCGTATCGCGCGCCCTCCGCCACCGCGGCCGCTGCCGCCCCGCCGAGCGCGCGTACGCGCAGCGGCGGGCTCTTCGGGACGCCGCTCTTCCTTCCCGAACTGCGTGTCGTCGGCGCGCAGGCCTCCGCGAGTCCAGCGGGCCTCGGGTATCAGGTCCTCGAGCAGGAACACGTCGTCGCGAAGGTGCGGGGACTCACGGAGCTCGTTGGCGAGAGAAAGATCGCCCGCGACGAGATAGACCTTCTTGTCTTCGTCCTTGAGCGCCTTGCACAGGGCGTTGAGATCGCGGTCACCGGAAACGATGAACCAGACCTCGATGTCCGGACGATCCTTGTAGAGGAGCTTCATCGCGCGCGTGATCAGGACCGCGTCGGACCGGCCTTTGAGGAGCCGGCCGCTCATGCGCTGCGCCACCGGGATCGGCTCCATGCCGGTGAACTCGAGCGCCATGAGCAGCGTCTCGTCCTGCATCGCGACCTCCTGTCCGAAGATCGCGAGCTTCACGCGGACGGGGCCGAATTCGGCGGCTTTCTTGAGGATCGCCTGCAGGATCGCGAGTGATGACGGCAGCGGTCCTGTGGTGTGCTGCCGCAGCGTGTAGTAGACGTTCTCCCAGTCAATGAGGAGAGCGACGTCGGGCAAAGGGGTTCTCCTATGGAGCGCACACGCCGCCCGACCCGTTCGCGGACCCCTCCCGGAGTCACGCGCTAGTTGCTCACCCTCGTCCCAAACGCTCCTTGGCTCACGAGATCCGTGATGCCGAGGCGCGGCCGGTACGCGAGCGCGTCCCTCACGAACGCATTGGTCGTCGCGCGCGCCGTTTTGTTCTGATCCGAAGTGTACCCGAGAGGACCACGGGTCCGCACTCTGTAATCGGGCAGCTCCTGCTGCCCTCATCTGTTTGGCGTGTGGCCTTCGGCCACGCCACAGTAATCTTCGCCGGTGCCCGAGCGCGACTCCCAGCTGTCGGATCTCGTGGAGCTCGGCGCGCGGCGGGGCGCGGCTTACGCCGACGCGCGGCACGTCGAGCGCGAATTCGAGGCCGTCTCCGTGCGCGATGGCGAGGTCGAATCGGTCACGCGATCGGGTGATCGCGGCATCGGCTTCCGAGTCGTGCACCGGGGCGCGTGGGGCTTCGCCGCGACCGATCGCGTCGACGAGTCGTCGCTCCGCACCATCGTTGACGAGGCCTTTGCGCGTGCCGAGGCCGCGGCGAGCACACGGACGCGCCAGGTGACGCTCGCGCCGGTCGCACCGCAGCGCGGCGAGTACCGGACCACGCTCGAGCGTGATCCGTTCGCCGTCCCGGTAGCCGAGCGGATCGCGCTGCTGCGGGCCGCCGACGCCAACCTGAAAGGTCCGCATGCGGTGTCGCGCCGCGGGAGTATCGCCGCGTACCGCACGCGCAAGCATCTCGTGACCAGCGAGGGCACCGACGTGCGGCAGGAGATCGTCGAGTCCGGCGCCGGCGTGAGCGTCACGGCGGTGAAAGCCGGCGCGAAGCCGGCGCAGCGCTACGACGGCCGCCTCACGCGCCAGGCCGGGTGGGAGTTCATCGAGCACCTCGATCTCGCCGGCCGTGCCGCCCGCTATCGCGACGACGCCGAGGCGATGCTCGACGCGCCGCTTGCCGCGGAGCGCCCCACGACGCTCGTCTTCACGCCCGAGTTCCTCGCCCTGCTCGTGCACGAGTCCTGCGGTCATCCGACCGAGGCCGACCGCGTGCTCGAGTACGAGGTCGCGTTCGCGGGCACGACCTTCATGTGGCCGAAGGATCGCGGCGCGCTCCGCTACGGTTCTGAGCACGTGTCGATGACCGCCGACGCGACGGTCCCCGGCGGCATGGGCACGTTCGGGTGGGACGACGACGGCGTCCCGGCGATGCGCACGAAGCTCATCGACCGCGGCACGTTCGTGGGCTATCTCACGTCGCGTGAAACGGCGGCCGCGCTCGGCGTGCCGGTCGCGATCGGATCCGCGCGCGCCGAGGGCTGGCAGCACTTTCCCATCGTGCGCATGGTGAACGTCAGCCTGGACCCCGGGAGGCAGAGCTACGACGCGCTCATCAAAGGGGTGGCGGAAGGCCTGCTGATGGAGTCGCCCGCCTCGTATTCGCTCGACGACAAACGCCAGAACTTCCACTTCTCGACGCAGTCCGCGCGCGTGATCCGGAACGGTGTGCTCGAGGGCTACGCGCGCGGCGTCTCGTTCCAGTCGCTGACTCCCGCGTTCTGGGGACGCTGCGACGGCGTCGCCGACGACTGGGAGCTGCACGGCTTCCTCTCGTGTGCCAAGGGCGAGCCGCTGCAGCTCATGCGCGTCGGGCACGGCGCCGCGCACGCACGCTTTCGCGACGTGCCGATCGAGGTCCGCGGATGACCGCACGCGGCCGCGACGCGATGCTCGCGCCGCTCCAGGACGCGCTGCGCGACGCGAAGGGCGACGAGGCCGAGCTGTGGGTCCATCGCCGCCGCTCGGCGATCACCCGGTACGCGAAGAACGAGATCCACCAGAACGCCGTCGCCGACGAGACGCACGCGCAGGCTCGAGTCATCGTCGGAAAGGCCATGGGGATCGCGAGCGGGAACTCGCTCGACCCCGCTGAGCTGCGGCGTCTCGTTGGCGACGCCGCCGCGGCAGCGCGCGAGAGCGCACCGAACGCCGAGTGGCCCGGCCTCTCCGAGCCCGGCCCGGCGTCGGAGCCGAGGTCGTATGACGCCGACACCGCACGAGCGGATGCGGCGGACCAGGCCGATGCGATCAAGCGCATCACCGCCGCGGCGAAGGCGCGTGGCTTCCGGGCCGCAGGCACGCACCAGATCGAGCTCACTGAGGATTCGCTCGCGAACACGAACGGCGTCGGGAGGTATGCGCCGAGCACGATGGCCTACCTGCGGGCGCTGGTCACGAGCGACACCGGGACGGGTTGGGCGGAGGATCTCGGCTGGAGCACACGCTCGCTCGATGCCGACGGCGTGGCAGCACGCGCGATCGAGAAGGCCGCGCTCAATCGGGACCGCACGCAGCTCCCGCCGGGCGACTACGAAGCGGTGTTCGAGGAGCTCGCGGTCGCGGAGGTCCTGCGTTTCATGTCCTTGACCGGGCTCACCGGGCTGACGCTCAAGGACGGCCGCTCGTTCATGAAGGACCGGTTCGGTGAGCAGGTGACAGGTCAGCGCTTCTCGCTGTGGGACGACGGGCTCGACGACCGAACGCTCGCGATCCCTTTCGACGTCGAGGGCACACCCAGGCAACGCGTCGCACTGGTCGAGACCGGCGTCGCGAAGGGCGTCGTCCATGACCGTCAGTCCGCGAAGTGGTTCAACACGCGTTCCACCGGGCACGCAGCGGATCCGCGGCGTTACGGAGTCGGCGGCCATGCTGGAAATCTGACGATGGCCGGCGGCGACGCGAAGCGCGAGCAGCTGATCCGCGCGGTGAAGCGCGGCGTGCTCATCACCCGCTTCCACTACACGAACACGCCCGACCCCAAGCGTGCGACGATGACGGGGACCACACGCGACGGCACGTTCCTCATCGAAGACGGCCGCATCACGCGCGCCCTTGCGAACGTCCGGTACACCATGAGCGCGCTCGACCTGTTCGCGGGCATCGACCTGCTGGGGCCGCAGCGGCTCGCGCGCGACTGGTGGTCGTCCAACGGGATGGGCTCGATCGTGTGCCTCTGCCCGCCGATGAAGGTGTCGCGCGCGACCATCACTGGCTCGAGCCCGATCTAACGCTCGGCCGTTACTCACTCGCCACGGCCTCGTTGCGGAAGCGCATGACTGGGCTCTAACGCGGCGAGCAGTCGGGCTCCGCGAATGCTCGTACGGCGTCGATTTCCGAGAAGAGGTGTTGACCATGGACGCGATGCTTACCGCATTCCTTCTCGCACTGCCATCGATCGTCGGCGCGCTCCTGCTGCTCGTCATCGGCTGGATCGTCGCCGGCATCGTGGGCGGACTCGTCACGCGACTGCTCCGCAAGGTCGGTCTGGACACGCTCGCCACGAAGGCGGGCATCACCGCCTTCCTGCAACGCGCCAAGATGAAGCTCGACGCCGCCGGACTCGTCGGCGGCATCATCACCTGGTACGTGCGCCTCATCTTCGTGATCATGGCCGCGAACGCGGTCGGGATCACCGCGGTGAGCTCGGTGCTCAACCAGATCATCGGGTTCATTCCGAACCTGCTGGTCGCCCTGTTCATCCTCGGCGTGTTCGCGTGGCTCGCGGGCGTGACCCGCAATCTCGTCAGCGGTGCCGCTGAGAGTGCCGGCGTGCAGAACTCCGGTGCGCTCGCGATGCTCGCATACGCCACAGTGCTCGGCTTCGGCATCGTCGCGGCCGCATCGCAGATCGGCGTCGCCGCGACGCTGATCAACATCCTGTTCACCGGCGTCGTCGCGGCCGTCGCGCTCGCGTTCGCTCTGGCTTTCGGGCTCGGAGGTCGCGATGAGGCCGCGAGGATCCTCCGTGACATGCGGGTCCAGGCGACTTCCGCCACGGAGCGGGTGGACACAGCCGCAGTGCCGGCTGGTGACGGCCACCCAGAATCGATCGCCGCGGAGCGAATGCGCCGCGACGAGCTCATGCGGAGGAGCTGATCGACACAGCGCGCGAGTGGACCGGCAGCGTTGGGCTTGCCGGTCCACTCGGCGCTAGCATCCATGGCGCCCATGCGCCGCGGCGCGATCGTCCTGAGCGCGACGGTCCTCGTGAACTGCGGCGGGGCCGCGTCTATCAACAGCGAGCCAAGTCGGGTTATCGCGCTCGACATGAGCGACTTCTTCTTCTCTCCAGCGGTGGCAGAAGTGCGCCCCGGCGAGCGCATCACGTTCGCGCTGAGGAACTTCGGGCTCTACGAGCATGAATTCATGGCCGGGCGCGAAGCTGTGCCGGGGAAGGGCTACGCCGCGGACTGGCTCGCGGCGGGAAGCGCGGACGCCGCAAGCGGTCACGAGATGGGTCACCCGGGCCTCGGCGTCCGCGTCGCCCCGAATGGGACGGCGACGGTCACGGTCGTCGTGCCGGCGGATGTCGGCGAGTTCGAGTTCGGCTGCTTCATCGCGGGGCATTACGAGAGCGGCATGAAGGGGAAGCTCGTCGTGGTGTCGAATCGCGGTCCTGTTACGCCGGCGACCGGCGCGCCCTCGAAGAGCGGGGCACCCACGCCGAGCGCGACGCTCCATCCGATGGGATCGATGGGGGCTGACGACGGCGAAGGCCATTAGCGCCGGATGCCGCGATGACTGAGCTGTCGCTCCCGTTCCTGGACGTTCGCTGAGCCGCTCGACCATCGCGGGTTTCGGAGCCGGACTGGGTCTCATCGTGCTTTTTGGCGGTCTCTGGCTGAGCCTGGGCTCGCCGATCACGTGGCCGAGCGCGGTGCGCTTGGCGCTACAGGAGCGGCGAGGAGAGCAGATCTACAACGCCAACTGCCTCAGCTGTCACCTCGGTCCGACCGGTGGGACCATCGAGGACGACCCGCCCCGTCATAACGCCAACGGGCATACCTGGCACCACCCGGATTGCGCGCTGAGACGGATGGTCCGCGAGGGTTCGGCCGGGATATCCGAAGTCGGCAGGCCGGCCGTGCCGATGCAGCCATTCAAAGATCGCCTGTCGTCCGAGGACATCGATGCCGTGCTCGCGTATATCAAGACGATGTGGCTGCCTTGGCAGCAGCAGGCCCAGGCGACTTTCACGCACGAGATGTGCTTCGAAACTGGCGCCTGAGCGCTTCGTGCGGCATCCCGCCGCGCACGAGCAGCGAAACCTAACGATCCACCGTGCCGGTCGCGAGAGCCTGCAGATAGCGGACGACCTCCCAGCGCTGCGTCTCCGATAGCGTGTCCTTCCACGCCGGCATGCCCGTGCCGGCAACTCCGTTGGTGATCCAGTAGTAGACCTCGCCGGGCGCGTGCTGCGGGACGTGCAGCTGCAAATTGACCGGCTTCGGATTCAGCACGAACGCCTGCGGACCATCGCCGAGCGCACGCGGTCCGTGGCAGATCGCACAGTTCGCCTGGAACGCCGCACGTCCTGAGTCGATCGACTGACGAGTGTCCGGCGTGGGGTTCTGCACGAAGCGCGCGGTGAATGGGACTGCCGGAGTTGGGATGTTCGGCGCGACCGTGAACGCAAGCGCGTACGACACGACGACGAGCACACCCAGTACGCCGGCACTGATGGCGAAGCGCCGCCACTCTCCGCCGCGGTAGCGCATGACGAGCGCGAGCACGACGAAGACCACGGCGCCACCGATGAGGAACTGAGCGATGTCCTGCAGACCCTGACGAGAGATCGGGAAGATCACTTGCTCTTCTCCTTCGGCTTACGCGAGGACCACACGTACAGGGCGATGAGAATGATGAGCGGCAGCCCGAACTCGAGGATCTCGTCGAGCCAGGTGCCGGTCGCACCGTGGGGAAGAACAGAGAGCACGACGACGCGATAATGCCGGACGCCGATCGTGGACGGACGCAAGGCATCGAACCGCGACCTCGTCGCCTACTTCCTGCGGCTTGGGACGCTCGGCTTCGACGGCCCGGTCGCGCTCGCAGGCGCCATGTACCGCGAGCTCGTGGAGCGCAGAGGCTGGATCACGCAGGACGAGTACGAGCTGTCGCTCGCTGCCGCGACGGGCGCTATCGCGGGAGCCGTCGTCCTCCTGGGGCAGCGAGCGATCGTGGATCTCGCCACAGCGACTGTCGGGATCGTCACATTCGGCGTGCTCTGGCGCTTCCGGCCACCGGACGCTGGTCATCGTCGCGTCGGCGGCCATCGGGCTGGCTCTGGCCGTGAGAGCCCCCGTTCCTTGAATTGCGCGCATGGTATAGAAGACACCGCGCACAGGGAGGACTTCGATGAAGTGGATCACCCGCGAACACCCGCGCGTGGATCGCGTCGCGTGTCCGTGGCTCATCGAACGGTTCGTCGACAAGAAGGCGGAGTTCGTCTACGTACCCGCTGACCAGGTCGCGGCGGAAGCGAAGCGGCGCGACGCCACGCCGTACGACATCAAGGACGTCGAGCTCGGGCATCATGGGGCGGAGTGCAGCTTCGACGCCTTCGTGCACAAGTACGCTCTCGACAAGGATCCCGCGATGATCTACATGGCCAGGGTCATACGCGGCGCCGACACCGCCGACAAGACCATCACGCCGGAGTCACAAGGGGTCGAGGCCTTGCTCGACGGGGTGCGTCGTCTCCATTACTCCGACGACCAGAAGCAGCGGGAGGCTTCACGACCGCTCCTCGACGCGCTCTACGCGTACTGCAGGGAGAAGGCCGGGAAGAAGTGACGCTGCGTCGCCTCGCCTTCGTCGAGGTGCCGCGGGGCGCGAAGCCCGGCTTCGATCACGCGGACGTTCTCGTCGCGCCCGCGGGAAGCCGCATGTACGTCGCGCACACCGGTGACGACCGGGTCGACGTCTTTGACTGCGGCGAAATGCGTACCTCCGCGCTCTTGCGGGACACCCAGGCGTGGCTGGGTGCTGGTCGACGCGGAGCGCGATCTGCTGCTGACGACGGATCGGGGCTGCGCGCGACTGTCGATCTGCCGGGCCTCCGACGAGAAACTACTAGGTCAGGTCCCCGTCGGAGAGCGGCCGAACGGTGTCGCGTTCGATTTCCAGCAGAGCCACGCGTACACGTTCGATCTCGGCGACCTGCCCGGCGTCGGATGCACGTCCACGATCGTCGATATCGCAACGCGCACCGTCATCGGCCGCGTTGCCCTTCCCGGACGGCCGCGGTGGGCGCTGTACGACCCGGTGTCACTCGCGGTCTACGCGAACATCAGCGACCCGCCGTGCATCGTCGTGATCGAGACCAATGAGCGGAAGATCGGCCGGGTGATCGACGTCCCGTCTGCCGGACCGCATGGTCTCGCACTCGTCGACCACTCGCTGTTCTGCGCGACCGACGCCGGCGAGCTGATCGTCGTCGCCCGCGACGGCCGCCTTCGCGCACGGCTGAAGCTCGCCGCCGCGCCCGACGTCGTGATGTTCGATCGTGGCCTGAGGCGGCTTTACGTCGCGACCGGCTCTCCGGGCCTGGTGCAGTCGTTCGACACCACAGACCTTCGGCTGATCGAGACGATCGAGACCGAGGAGGGAGCGCACACGATCGGCTGGGATCCAGACCTGCGCCGCCTCCGGGTGTTCGCGCCTACGTCGTGCGGAGCATTCGTCTATGAGGACGCGGCATGACGTGGATCAGCGGCTCACTTCGAGGTCGTACACCCCGCTGCCGGCGTCGCTCACGCTCAGCGTGATCTTCCACGAGCCGGCGTCCAGGCCGGGTACCGTGAACCGGTAACGGCCCGGGCCGAGCTCTGCGCCGTTCTCGACGCCGTCCAGTGGCGCCTGCGTGCCGGGCCCGCTGAATGTCGCGTGCACTTTCCTCCCGGTCACCGGATCGCCTTTCGAGTCAGTCACGACGACATTGAGAGTGAGGGGTGCGCCGGCCTGCGGCTGGAACGGCTCCGAGAACACGATGAGCTGGTAGGGCGGGATCGCGACGATCTTCGTCGTCGCACCCTGGCCCTCGGGCTGGGATACCGGCACCGTGAACAGCGTGTGGATGTCGGCGCGGCCGGACAGACGCACGATCGTCTCGACCTTCCACGTGCCGAGCATCGCTGTCGGGCTGCCTTCGGCGACGTACTCGCCAGGAGCGCGCTCGGTCGCGACGAGCTCCTGCTCGCCCATGTCGTGCTCGACCATCGTGAAGCGCAGCGTGACCTTCTCCGCACCACTGATCGGCGTGAGTCCCTGCTGCACCCTGACCGCGAAGCGGTTGCGCCCCGGCAGCGTCGTCGATGTCAGGAGCTCGATGCGGATGCCGCTGACGTGCTTGGTCTCGTCGAACGCGGCGCCGTTCGCCCGCGCCGGCGGTGCGAAGGCGGTGAGGAATGAAGCGGCCACGAGCACGCCGGCGAAGAGCGCGGATTCGGAGACGACGCCGCGCCGGAACTGCGCGCTTGCTGCGAGGCCGCGCCGCATACGCGGTCCCCACACCAGCAGGTTGAGCGCGCCGAGACCGACGAGGCCGACGAGGAGCACGATCTTCGCGAGCAGCGCGATGCCGTAGGGCGTCTCGATGAGATCCTCGAGGAGGACGAGACGGTCGAGCGACTGCAGCGTGCCCGTCGTGATGATGACCGCGACGGCCACGAGTGCGGTTAGTGAGAACCGCCAGATCGTCCGGCCGAGCGCGTGCGGGTCGTCGGATCGCGCTGACGGCATCGCGACGTACGCGAACGCCACGACACCGCCGAGCCAGATCGAGATCGCGATGATGTGGAGATAGTCGAGCGCGACGTAGCGGAGGTCGCCGCTCGCCGCAGCATGCGAGACCAGCGTCGCGGTGAGTCCCGCCGCAAGCCCGAAGAACGCGGTCGCCTCGCGGCGAGCGTCGGCGGGTAGCAGACGCAGCGGCACGGCCAGCGACGCGACGGCTGCGACGCCGGCGAGCGCGCGCAATACCAGGAGCAGGAGGAGACGCTGCGGAATGGTCGTGCCTAGATTCAAGAAGAGCAGGGCGCTGCCGATGACGAGAGCCGCGCCGCCGACGGTCACGAGGCGCAGCTCGCGCCGCATCTCGGCCCCACCCGTCGGGACGCGGATGAACATCGTGAAGAACGCGAGACCCGTGAGCAGCGCCGTCCCCGCGTAGGACAACACGCGTCCAGCGATCTCGAGAGCGGTCGGAGGCGGGGCGGACGGCGCGAAGTCCTTCGTGAACTGCGGAAGCGGAGCGTTGACCGCGAACGCGAACGCTCCCTTCGTCTCGTGGCCGTCGACAGCCGAGACCGCCGTCCACGAAACGAGGTAGCCGCCGTCACCGATGGTGCCGAGCGACACGCGCAGCGTGTTCGCTTCGTCGGTCACCAGCGTGACGTCGCGGTTGTCGAGGCGCTTGCCACTGGTGTCGAGCACCGCGACGTCACTGCCGCGCGCGTCCGGCGTTTCGCTGAACGTGACGCGCACCTCTGCCGGCGGCTTGGTGAGCCGCGCATCGGACGCGGGGTTCGACTTCACGTAATTCGCGTGCGCTGCCGCCGCGCCGCCCATCAGGATGAGGATGGACGCGGCGACGAGCGCCGCGAGGAGACCGCGCACTAGGCGCGGCGCCGTGACATCGCGAAGGAGGCGCCGAGAGCGACGATCCCGACGACGACGGCTACCGCCGATAGCAGCCGTGTCTGGTCGATGCCGCTCTGCAGATCGCCCAGGCGCCTGGTGAGATCGTCCGCCGCGGGAACGTTGTTCGGGTATTGGAGGGCCGTCGTCGACTCGATGTCGCCGAACCGGCCCGGCCCGGACTCGAACTTCTCGTTGACGTCCTGCGACTCGATCTTCCCCTTGATCGTGAATGTGTACGTGCCGGTCGCGGTCGGCATCACGTATCCGTTGTATGCGCCCGGCGTCCCGAAGCGGGCAGTGATCGTGAGCGGAAGCGACGCGAGGCCACCGGTCTGCAGGTCGACCGTGATCGTCTTCTCGAGACCCTCGACGGCTTTTGCGGGATTGACACGCGTGTCGCTCACGCGCAGGTCGAGACTGTTCACGAGACCGACGTAGGCGGGCTCGTTCAGCCAGCCCACGACGAATTGGTAAGGCCCCACCATCCGGCGCTCGTGTGCCGACGCGGTGCCGCCGTAGATCGCGAAGCTCGAAACGACGACGAGCGTCGCCGTCGCGAGCGAGATGAGCCGCGTCATGTGACCCTCCAAGGTCTTTCGTGCCCGGCGTTCCCCAGGCCGCTCGGTCGCGGGAGGGTCAGGCGCGCGGCGGTCCAAGGACAAGCACAGGTCGCCACTGCGCGCCGGCGATGTGCACGGGCGAGAGCTCTGCGACCGGACGTAGTGCAGGTCGCGGCAGTCGCGGCCATGCGAAGACCAGCAGTGCCAGCACGAATGAGTACGTCGCGACGTCGACGAGATGCTCGCTGAGCACGCCCTGCCGCGGGTCGAAGCGCGCCTGCATGTTGGCGAGGAAGATCGGCAGGCGGTACGCCGCGAGGACGTGGTCGTGATACTTCGGCGTCCCCGGCGGGTCGACGTGTGGCGCGACGACGAGCCCGGAGCCAGCGAGGGTGGCGCCGGTGACGGCGAGCGCGAAGACACAGGTCGCGAGGAGGCGCATCTAGACAGAGGATACGTTCGAGCAGGCCTTGCAGATACCGACGATCGCCGAGTGCGCCAGGTCGGCGCGGAAACCGTGTTCGTCCCGTAGCCGGCGCGCGAGAGGCTCGAGCAGGCCGATGGGAAGCTCCTGCTCGGCCCCACAGCTCCGGCAGACGAGGTGGCCGTGGCGCTGGGCGTCGGCGCGGTGCCAGCGCGTGACGCGGTCGTCGAAGTGGGTGTGGGTGACGTAGCCGAGCGCCTCGAGCGCTTCGAGGTTCCGGTACACCGTCGACGGGTCGATCTGCGGGTGGCGCGCCCGGATGCGCGTCGCGATGTCCTCCGCGGTGACATGGTGGCGCGCGCGCTGGAGCGCCTCCAAGACCAGGCGGCGCTGGACGGTGATGCGCATCCCACTCGCGCGCAGTCGCTCGTCGATCTCCATCGCGCAAGCGTCGCGCAAACGCGAGCATGTTGCAACAGACCACTATTGCGGTTGTTTGCGATAAGCCAGGTCGCTCGGTAGGCTGCGGCGGTGGATCTCAGCGTCGTCGTACTCCTTCTCGGCATGGTCGCGCTCGGCTTCCGCCACGGCTTTGATTGGGATCACATCGCCGCGATCACGGACATCACCAGCACGACGACATCAGGGCACGCCGAGGTCGACGTGCCGGCCGCGTCGCCGGTGACGCCGCACGGCCACGACGCGGGCGAGATGCGCGCTCATGTGCACAAGCACGCGGCGAGCGGACCGAGCGCGGCGCACGCGTTCGGCGAGTCGCGCTTCGCGCACGAGCAGCGCCACGCGATCGGGCTCGCGTCGCTCTACGCGCTGGGCCACGCGTCGGTCGTCCTGGTCCTCGGCGTTCTCGCCCTGACGCTCGGGGCGGTCCTACCGGGCTGGGTCGATCCGATCCTGGAGAAGGTCGTCGGCGTGACGCTCGTTCTGCTCGGTGCGTGGGTGATCTATTCGGTGGTGCAGTACGTGCGCGGCAAAGGTGAGTTCCGGATGCGCAGTCGCTGGATGCTCGTCTTCGATCTCGCACGCAACGGCTGGGACGCGCTCCAGGCGCGCATCCACGGACACGAGCACCGCCCGTCGGCGCACTCGACGCAGTACGGTCCACGCACCGCGTTCGGGGTCGGGATGATCCACGGCGTCGGCGCGGAGACGGGCTCGCAGGCCCTGCTTCTCGCGGGGATCGCCGGCGTCACCGGGACGACCGGCATAGTGATCCTCCTCGCGTTCGTCGTGGGCCTGCTCCTGTCGAACACGCTCGTCGCGGTCGTGAGCGCGAGCGGCTTCATCGGAGCTCAGCGCATGCGGACTGTTTACGTGATCGTGGGCGCCTTCGCGGGCGTGGCGAGCCTCGTCATCGGCGCGCTGTTCATCTTCGGTCTCGGTACGGCGCTGCCCGATCTGCAGCAGCTCCTCTTCGGTGGCGAGAGCTAGACAAACTGATACTCTGTCTCAGTTGTGGTCGCTACCGCCAGCGCGATCCTCACGCAGCTTGGTCATTCGGGCCGCCGCCGCACGTCGCCGCGGCGCGAGGTCATCGCGGCAGCGCTGCGACGTCGTGAACCCTTCGCGGCTCGGCAGCTCATCGGTGAGTTAGCACGCCGGGGTGTCGGCCGGGCTACCGTCTTCCGCACCTTGGATCTCCTTGTCTCCCTCGGCGCGCTGTCGCGCCTCCACGGGGTCGAAGGTGGGGTGCGGTGCGTGCGCTATACGCCGTGCGCACCGTCCCATCACCACCACCTCGTCTGTCAGGCGTGCGGTCGGGTCGAGGAACTCGCGCCGAAGGTCCTGGACCAGCGGATCACCGCGATGGCCCGGTCGCGCGGCTTCGAACCGCTCGGACACACCGTCGAGATCGTTGGGCTTTGTCCCGAGTGCCGAGCATGACGCCGTTCGTCTTACTCCTCGGCTTCGCAGCGGCCCTCGGGGACCTCATCGGCGGCGCGATCGTCGCCACGCCCCGACACATCTCCGATCGAACGCTGACGCTGTTGATGGCGCTCGGCGCCGGCAACCTTCTCGGCGTGTCGGTCATCGAGCTCATCCCCGAGTCAATCAAGGAAGTCGGTGAGTCCGCGCCCCTCTACATCCTCGGCGGCTACCTCCTCATCCATTTCTTCGAGCATGTTTTCGCGCCGCATTTGCACTTCGGGGAAGAGACGCACGCGGACAGCGTCATCGACACGCACGTCTCCAGCACGGCGATCCTTGGCCTTGCCCTGCACGCCTTCATGGACGGCGTGGCGATCGGGTCGGCGTTCATAGCCAGCCCGGCCCTCGGGGTGATCGTGTTCGCAGCGATCATGCTGCACAAGCTCCCCGAGGGGTTCACGATCGCGTCGGTCATGAAGGCGACCGGGGCCGGTCGTCGCGGAACGCTGGCGGCGGCCGGACTTCTGTCGATCGCGACCTTCGGTGGCGTCCTCGCGACAGGACTGCTCAGCAATTTCGCTGGCCCTGCGCTAGCGGTCGCCACTGGTTCGGTCCTGTACGTCGGTGCGACCGACCTGATGGCCGAGGCCAACAAAGAGTTCGGCATTCTGAATCCGATCATGGTGTTCATCGGGATCGGCATGTTCTTCGCGCTCATTGGTGCGGCGCGCCTGGCGGGCGTCGAGGTCTGATCCTGCGAGTCTCGCTCGCAGCAGCGATCCTTGCGAGTCTCGCACTGGTGGCATGCTCGACGCGACCCCTCGCAGTTGATCGGATCGCGACGCCGGGAATCATCGTCGTGCCCACCGAACTGCCGAACGGCCGTGTCGAGATCGCGATGCGACCGAGCTACGTGCTCGGAGCAGGGATGCAGGTGAGCGTCACGATCGTCGCGACGAAAGGAACGATCGCGGGCCCGACCGACGCGCGCGTGATGGCGAGCGGCATCAACGAGGGTGGCTCGCCGGCGGAGGTGCTCGTTCGTCGTCTCGACGCGAAGGTGCAAACGGTCCGGGCGGGTGGGCGGGCGACCGCGACTCTGACGTGGAACGGCGAGGACGAGTTCGGTGTGCGCGTGCCCGCGGATGCGTATGTGCTGCTGGTCGAGTTCGAGGCGGACGACGGCACGCGCACGCAGACGATCCGTGCAGCGGCGACGCTGCAGATGAACGACTAACATCGAATGCGTGCCCGTCGATAAGCAGCTCCTCGACATCCTTGTGTGTCCCGCGGACCACGGTCCGCTCAGCGAGGAAGGCGACCGCCTTGTCTGCGGCCGCTGCCGCCGCCGGTATCCGGTCCGCGATGGCATCCCCGTGATGCTCATCGAAGAGGCCGAGCAGCCCGCGTCCTAGGACGGAAGGAGTCCCCTCTGGCCACTCAGATCACACCGAACATGACCATCGCCTCGGTCGTCGACCGTTGGCCCGACTCGGCGCGCATCTTCGCGCGCTACACCCTCGGCTGTGCGTCATGTGCGATCAGCAAGAGCGAGACGATCGCGCAGGCTGCGGCCGGCCACGGCGCTGGCCGAGTGAAGCTCGACGACCTCATCAGCGAGCTCAACGTATTCGCCGACACGGGCAAGCTGCCCGAAGGTGCGCCGCCCGCGCCGTCACTCGCCGCGAAGGGCGTGCCGCGCGGCATGGCGGAGCAGAAGGGCATCAAGCACGTCATCGCGGTCATGTCCGGCAAGGGCGGAGTGGGGAAGTCGCTCGTCGCCGGTCTGCTCGCCGTCGGCCTGAAGCGACGCGGATTCAGCGTCGGCGTCCTGGACGGCGATATCACCGGTCCCTCCATCCCGCGGATGTTCGGCGTCCACGAGAAGCCGATGTCGGCGGATGGCAAGACGCTCGTGCCGCCGAAGTCGCGCGGCGGCATCCCGATCATGTCGATGAATCTCATCCTGCCGAGCGAAGAGGAAGCGGTCATCTGGCGCGGCCCGATGGTGTCGGGCGCGATCCGCCAGTTCTTCAGCGACGTGCAGTGGGGCGAGCTCGACTACCTCATCGTCGATCTCCCGCCTGGCACGAGCGACGCGCCGCTCACGGTCATGCAGGCGCTGCCCGTCGACGGCGTCGTACTCGTGACCACACCGCAGGCGCTCGCGACCATGGTGGTCACCAAGGCCGTGAAGCTAGTCAAGCAGCTCGGCGGCGACATCATCGGCGTCGTCGAGAACATGGCCTACGTGACGCTTCCCGACGGCGGCCGCCTCGAGGTGTTCGGCCCGTCGCAGGGCCTCAAGCTCGTCATCGCGTCGAACGCGCCGCTCATGGGAAAGCTGCCGATCGATCCCGCGATCGCGCGCGACGCCGACAACGGCGACATCGAGAACTACACCTCGCCTGAGGCGGACGAACTCGTCGAGAACTTCATGCTCGTCGCGCCGCTCAAG
Organism: Candidatus Limnocylindria bacterium; assembly: GCA_036523395.1. Classification (NCBI taxonomy): domain Bacteria; kingdom Bacillati; phylum Chloroflexota; class Candidatus Limnocylindria; species Candidatus Limnocylindria bacterium. Next base: position 46,854 of record DATDEH010000122.1, read on the forward strand.
GAGCCGGTCCGGGCCTAGGTCGCTAACCTTCGCGGATGCTCGCACGCGCGCGGGAACATTCCGGCGGCCTCTATCTGTTCGTCGCGTCGTCCGTCGCGAACGTCCTCGGCTTCGGCTACCAGATCGTCATGGCGCGGCTCCTCCGACCCGAGGAGTACGCCGTGCTCACCGCGCTGTTCGGCATCCTGATCCTCGAGTCGATCTCGAGCCAGGTGATCCAGTCGGCGACCGCCAAGCTCGCCGCGCAGTACCGCGCCCGCGACGAGGAGGCCGCCCTTCACGCGTTCGTGCGCCGCTGGGCCGTGCGCGTCGGTGGCGGCGCCGCCGCCGTCGGGCTGCTTGTCGCGGCGCTCTCTGGCGTGATCGCGGGGGCGCTCGCGCTGCCCGCGCTATCCGTCGCGCTCCTCGGCCTGACGCTGTTCCTCGCGCTCGTCTTCACCTTCGGCCTCGGACTGCTCCAGGGTCTCGCGCGTTTCGTGTGGATGGGGTCTGCGCTTATCGCGCAGGCCGGCGGCCGTCTCGCTGTGGGCGTCGCCCTCGTTCTCGCGGGCCTCGGTGTAGATGGAGCGTTCACGGGCGCGACCGCGGCGATCGCGATCAGCCTCGTGGTCGTGGCGGTGCCGCTCGTCCCGCTGTTCCGCGCCGCCCGTGGGAGCACCGCGATACACGAGCTCGGGCCGGCGGAGACGCGCTTCTTCGCGCTTTCGGCGGTCGTGTTGCTCGCGTACGCGGCGCTCACGAACATCGACGCGGTCCTGGCGCGTTCGCTGCTGCGGCCGGAGGACGCCGGCGCCTACGCCGGCGCCATCACGATGGGGAAGATCGTCCTCTTCGCGCCGATCGCGATCGGCTTCCTGCTCCTCGAACGCACCGCGCGCACGCACGCGCGCGGCGAGGACACGGACCGTGCCCTGTATCTCGCGCTCGCGTTCGTGCTCGCCACGAGCGGCTTCGTCGCCGTTGCGTACATCCTTGTGCCGGAGTTGCTCGTGCCGCTCGTCGTGGGCACGCAGTACCCAGAGACCGCGAAGATCGTCGGCACATATGGGGTCGCCGCGCTCGCGAACGCCCTGCTCAACCTGTGGATCTCGTACTTCATCGGGCGCGGTGAGATGCGGGTCGGACTGCTGCTGGCCGCCGCGGTCGTCGCGGAGCTCGTGCTGTTGCTGACGAACGCGACCGATCCGCTCGCTATGGCGCGCATCGTTCTCGTCGTCGCGCTCGCGACACAGGCCGCTGCGGTGGCGACGTTCGTCGTGAGGAAGGCGCGCGCGGGCTAGAGTGCGGTCGCGTCCACCAAGCCGTTGCGCACGGCGTAGATCGCGGCCTGCGTGCGGTCCGAGACGTTCAGCTTTTCGAGGATCGCCGCGACGTGGCTCTTCACCGTTTCCGGTGAGAGCACGAGCTTGTCCGCGATCTCGCGGTTGGAAAGACCTTCGGCCACGAGTCCGAGGATCTCGCGCTCGCGCTTCGTGAGATTCTTCGCCGCGGAAGGCACGGGGCCCGCAGGCTTCATCTCGCTCAGCATGCCGCGAAGCAGCTTGGACTCGATGAACGCGCCGCCGGTGGAGACCTGACGGATCGCGTCGACGAGCTCTTCCTTTGAAACGTCCTTCAGGAGGTAGCCGGCAGCGCCGGCGCGCACGGCGTCACGAAGGTAGGAGGGGTTGTCGTGCATGGTGACCATGATCACCGCGGTGCGCGGTCGCTCCTCTTTGATGCGCTTGGTGGCCTCGAGGCCGTCCATGTCCGGCATGCGAACGTCCATGAGGACGACGTCGGGCAGATCCCGGCGCGTGGCCTCGACGGCCTCGCGGCCGGTGCGCGCTTCACCGACGACCTCGATACCGTCGGCGTTGAGGAGCATTGCCGCGACGCCCTGTCGGACCAGCTCGTGGTCGTCGACCAGCAGTACACGTGTGGCCACGGGCTGATTGTACGGTCCTCGGACGATGGAGCTCACCGCCGACACTCGATGGTGGTCAATACAGCGCGAGCCAGATGAGATAGATCACGAGCAGGATCCCCGCGAGCCCGAACAGAACCACAACGACAGTACCGAGCGTGCCGAGCGCTAACTGCGAGTTGGGGCTGCCCACAACGCCGTCGATCATCTTCGCGAACTCCGCCGCGGTCGCGTCCTTGCGCAGCCATCCGCGCCCCTCGGGTAGCCGTCGCAGAAGTGCGCGGCCGTCGGACTCCGTACCCGACAACACCAGGGTCGGTGTGCCGAGGTGGATGTTGGCGCGTCCCGTCAACAGCGTGCCGTCGATGAGCGCGACGTTGGGACGCCAGTCGCGGATCGCGGCAGCCTCGGCAGCGCTCGCGACACGCCGCACGTCATAACGCTGCTCGAGTCGCAGCAGGGTTTCGATGCCCGATCCGATGACGGGGTGAGCGACGACCAGAAGAACCCGTGTTTGGGCCAACGACGCTATTCAACGGCACGGCGGCAGCCCCTGGCGCGGTTTAAGTAGGAGCATCCCCCGAGCGAGCGACTGAGCTGTCGGTGCTCTGTCGACCTTGTCGCGGATCGCGACAGAGCTCTCCTACCTTTCTCACACCAGCGACCGATAGCCACAAATCGGCCAAAACCCGAGGCTATCGCTCATGCCAACCAGGGTTCTCGTAGCCGACGACCACCTCGCGATCCGCGAGGGCATCAGGTCGCTGCTTGCGCCGGACGACGAGCTGCTCGTTGTCGGCGAGGCCGCCGACGGCATCCAGGCCGGCCGTATGGCCCTGGAGCTCAAGCCGGACATGATCCTTCTCGACAACTCCATGCCGGGCAAGACCGGCCTCGAGGTCGCGCGCGAGCTGAAGCCGCTCCTGCCCGACGCCTCGATCGTCTTCCTGACGCTCGACCCCGGGATCCGCGATCTCGCGCTCGCCGTTGGCGCGGCCGCCCATATCTCCAAGGACACCGCTCCACAGGAGACACTCCGCATCCTTCGCCAGGTCGCGCAGCAGCACGCCAAGGCGAAACCCGCCGAACTTAAGCCGATCGAGCGCACGCTCGCCGACGCGCTGGTCGCCGAGCACCTGTTCACGAACGAGCAGATGGCCCGCCTCATCGCGACGCGCGGAGCGCGCGAGTCTCTTTCGGCGGCACTGATCCGCACCGGCCTCATCCCGGACGCACGCGCTGCGCAGGTCCTGTCGCGCGTGAGCGGCCGTCCGCTCGTGACGCTTACGCCGTACCACGACACCGGCGTCGCGCGTCTGGCTCGCGGCCGCCGAAGCCTCATCGACCCGATCGATCCGACGGTCGCGGCGCAGCTCGCGAAGCGACTGTGCGAGCAGCGTCACGTGGTCCTCGTCGCGCTCGGTCGCAGCGAAGCGACGCTCGCGATGGCCGACCCACTCGACGACCAGACTCCGAACGACGTCAGCGTGCTTCTCGGCAACGTTCCGGTCACGATCGTGACCGCGAGCGCCGGCGAGATCGCCGCCGCGATCGCGCGCGGCTTCGTCAACGCGGCGCCCAAGGTCGCGCCGATGCCCGTCATCGAGCGCGCCGCCGCGCGCGAGCGCTCACGACGCCCGCTACTTGTCGTCGCTGCGGTGCTCGCGGCGCTTCTGCTGTTCGTCACTGGTTCGGCTGTGATCCTCGGCCCGGCCGCGAGCGCGGTGCAGGCGCGGGCGAATGTCACGATCTTCCAGGGCAATGTTGACGTCCGCACCGGCAGTGGTGCATACGCGCCGGTCGGGACCGGCTATGTCGTTCGCCAGGGCGACACGATCCGCACGCGGTCGCTCGCGAACGCAGCGCTGACATTCTTCGACGAATCGGTCGTCGTTCTGGAGCCGGGTACTGAACTTGAGATCGTCGAGCTTCACGCACTGTCGAACGGATCGATCGCCGCGACGCTGCGGCAGACCGCCGGTGCGACATGGCACGTTGTTACGCACCAGTCGTCGAGCCGCTACGCGGTCACGACGCCGACAACGACGGCGTCGGTCACCGGCACAGCCTTCACGGTCCGGGTCGATCCGTCGGGTTCGACGACGGTCGGTACGACCGAAGGTTCGGTAGACGTTCGCGGCGTCGATGGCGCTGCGAACTCGAGCGTGTCGGTTGGCGCCGGCTTCACGACCACGGTGGCGTCGAAGGGCAGCGCGCCCTCGGCGCCCACAGCGATCGCGCAGAACACCGTGACGTTCGTCCTCGAAGACTCGCGCGATGCCGTCATCGTCGACCGCACCGGTCGCGCCGCGGGAGTTAGCAACGGCGAGCTCGTGCGCTACATCCCAGGCTCGATGGTGAACCGCGTTGACTCGAGCGTGGTCGTGACGATTCCGAACAACGACGGTGATCGCTTCGGATCGGTGGTGTCTCCGCTGCAGAGCAGCGACGACACCGTCAGCGTGACTGCTGAAGCGCATAGCTCCAGCGGTGCGGTGGTCGGGCAGATCGCCGACACACGGCCGGTGGTCGACGGCGTCGCGCTCGGCGGCGTTCGCGTGAGCGGCAAGGATGTCGTTGCGCTCAGCGCCGACGTCGTGCGCACTCTTCCGGCGCCGGTCACTGCAAGCGTGCCGGCGAACACTGGCTTCGACATCTTCGTGTTCCTGCGCCGTGAGCCGACGAGCATCGCCGGCAACGCGGGTCCCGCTGGAACGGATGGAACGCAGGGACCTGCCGGGCCGCCTGGTCCGCAGGGTCCGACAGGGCCCACTGGCGCCGACGGTGCTGCGGGCGCTCCTGGTGCGAATGGTCTGAATGGCGCGGCTGGTGCGACCGGCGCGCAGGGTCCTGCTGGCGCGAACGGTATTGACGGCGCAGCTGGTCCGGCTGGTCCCGCTGGAGCACAAGGTCCCGCGGGCCCCGCCGGTGGTGGTCCTGCCGGCCCCGCGGGTCCGACGGGGCCCACCGGTCCTGCTGGTGCTAGCGGCACGAACGGCGTCGACGGCGCGACCGGTGCCACAGGGGCAACTGGTGCAACAGGCGCGACTGGACCCACAGGACCGACTGGTCCCACCGGCCCGACCGGAGCCACAGGCGCAACTGGTGACACAGGCGCGACGGGTGCAACAGGCGCGACTGGACCCACAGGTCCTACGGGACCGACTGGTGCGACTGGTGCGACTGGTGCGACTGGTGCGACTGGTGCGACTGGTGCGACTGGTGCGACTGGTGCGACTGGTGCGACTGGTGCGACTGGTGCGACTGGTCCCACAGGACCGACTGGTCCCACCGGCCCGACCGGAGCCACAGGTGCCACAGGTGCAACTGGTGCAACTGGTGACACAGGCGCACCGGGTGCGACCGGCGCAACAGGCGCAACGGGTGCGACCGGCGCAACAGGTCCTACAGGACCGACCGGTCCAACGGGCCCAACCGGCGCCACGGGTGCAACTGGCGCAACTGGCGCAACTGGCGCAACAGGTCCGACAGGACCGACGGGTCCAACGGGACCGACCGGCGCGACCGGTGCGACTGGCGCTACCGGATCGACGGGCAACACCGGTGCCACGGGTGCTACCGGCGCCACTGGTGCCACAGGTACCACTGGCGCGACCGGCGCGACTGGACCCACTGGATCAACGGGCGCGACGGGTGCCACGGGCGCGACAGGACCGACGGGCGACACAGGCGCGACCGGTGCAACCGGCGCAACCGGTGCGTCCGGCCCCACAGGTCCTACAGGACCAACCGGTCCAACCGGTCCAACCGGCCCGACCGGTGCCACCGGTGCCACAGGCGCGACCGGCGCAAGTGGCGCAACTGGTGCGACCGGCCCCACAGGTCCTACAGGACCGACCGGTCCAACCGGCCCGACCGGCGCGACCGGCGCGACTGGACCCACAGGTCCCACAGGATCGACGGGCGCTACGGGCGCGACTGGGCCGACGGGCGCCACCGGTGACACGGGCGCAACTGGTGCGACTGGTGCAACAGGTGCAACAGGTGCAACAGGTGCGACTGGTCCGACTGGTCCGACGGGTGCGACGGGCGCCACCGGCGCAACGGGCGCCACAGGTGCCACCGGCACAACGGGCGCGACAGGTGCGACAGGTGCGACAGGTGCGACAGGTGCGACGGGTACGGTCGGATCCATTACCGATGGCACGACCACCGCGACGAATCCGTCCTCGGTGAACTTCACGAACGGCTTCGTGGTCACGCAGCCTGGCGGCGCGGGGACCGCGGCGACGGTCGATGGCTCGGGCTTCGTTCACATCGCGGGTACTGAGACCATCACCGGCGACAAGACCTTCAGCGGCACGACGGTCGTGGGCAACACGTCGGTCTCGAGCGGCAAGACGCTCACGGCCGGCGCCGGCACGACGACGGGAACAGCTGTAAACGTCGCGACGGGCAACGGTCTCGCCGGCGGTACCGCGTTGAACGTCGACACGGGTACGTCCGCCTTCAGCGGCAGCGCCGTGAACGTCCAGAGCTCCGGCAACTTCACCGGCACGCTGGTGAACCTGACGGGCAACTCGACGACCGCGGGCACGATCCTCGGCATCAACGCGACGAGCCTCAACACTGGCTCCGCGATCAATGTGAACCTGGGCACCGCGAACTACACGAACGTCGCGGGCGCCTTCCGCCTCACCGCCAACACTGCTTCTACTGGCACGCTGATGAACGTGTCGGGCACGACGCTCGGCGCGAACAATGGTGTCGCCGCGAGCTTCGCGACCGGCACGCCCACGGGACCTGAGGTCACGGCGAGCAAGGCCGTCCGGGTCGCGCTCGGGACCGTTGGCATCGGTTACTACGCGAACGCAGCGACGGGGTACACCGGCAACTTCATCGAGCTGCAGGTGAACGGGTCGACGGTGTACGCCGTGAGCGGCAGCACGCAGACGACATCGCTGAACTTCAGCCAGACCGGTGCCGCGACCTTCAGCACCGGCACGGGCGCCGTCTCGCTCAATGGCGACACGACGATCGCCTCGGGCAAGAACTTCTCGCAGACTGGTGCCGGAACGTTCAGCACCGGGACGGGCGCTGTCTCGCTCAACGGCGACACGACGATCGCCTCGGGCAAGAACTTCTCGCAGACTGGTGCCGGAACGTTCAGCACCGGGACAGGCAACATCTCCCTGAACGGCAACATAGTCACGAACATCACGCAGACCGGTGCGACGAACCTGAGCACGGGTACGGGGGCGGTCTCGCTGAACGCGACCACGACGCTTGCGGCGGGTAAGAACTTGACCGCCGCCGCTGGCACCGGCGCCGTCGACTTCTCGCTCGCCACCGGTACGTTCAAGACGAGCACGGGCGCCGTGTCCCTGAACGGTGACGTGACCGTGGCTTCGGGCAAGAACTTCTCGCAGGCGGGCGCCGGAACGTTCAGCACGGGCACGGGCAACCTGTCCTTCAACGGCAACATCGTCACGAACATCGCGCAGACGGGTGCGACGACCTTCAGCACCGGCACGGGCGCGGTCACGCTGAACGGCGCCACCACGATCAGCGGCGCGAACACCTTCGCGACCGGCACCGGCAACATCTCGCTGAACGGCAATATCGTCACGAACATCGCGCAGACTGGTGCGACGACCTTCAGCACGGGCACGGGCGCCGTGACGTTGAACGGCGCGGTCACGATCAGCGGCGCGAACACCTTCGCGACCGGCACCGGCAACCTGTCCTTCAACGGCAACATCGTCACGAACATCACACAGACCGGCGCCACGACGCTCAGCACCGGTACCGGCGCGGTCACCTTGAACGGGAACACGTCGGTCGTCAACGGGAAGACGCTTTCGGTTGGTACCGGAACGGGTAGCCCCGTGGCGATCAAGGCGATCGAGTTGGGGACGTGCACTGAGGGCACCGGCGCCACGCAATTCACGTGTGGCGCGGGTCAGGTGGCGAACATCACGGTCGCCAACCTCGTCGCGACCGACGGAATCTTCCTCAGCGGTCAGGGCGCGCTGGCGGGCGCGTGCACTGTGCAAAACATCAACGCTGGCACGAGCTTCAGCATCCGCTGCACGACAGCTCCAGCCAGCGGCACCGTCTTCAACGTGCTCATCGTCCGCCGCTAGGTGGCGAAGCACCGCGACTCGCGGCGGACCCGCTAGCCTTTCACGCGATGCGTAGCCGCGGCCCGCTCGTAGCGCGGATCCTGGCGGTCTTGCTCCTCGTCGCCGCGACGTTCCTCTTCGTTCGCTGGTGGGACTTCACGCTGCCGTCGTTCGGCGCGCGCTATCAGGCGGTCTTTCTCGCGAATGGTCAGACGTACTTCGGCCACTACCTCGACCGTCTCGGTCCGTATGTAAAGGTCGAAAACGCGTTCTACATCACGCAGGAGCCGACCGTCGAGGAAGGCCAGACGCCGGAGTCCCGCATCATCCGCCGTGGCAGCGAGCTCCATCAGCCGCTGCCGTTCGTGCTGATCCCGAAGTCGGCGATCCTCTTCGTCGAGGATCTGCGAGCGGACTCGCAGGTCGGCCTGTTCATGGATCGAGAGCTCGGCAAGTGACGCTGGTTCGCGCGCTCATCGTAGCGGGCGCGATCGCGGGTGGCGTGTTCCTTGGCGCGGGGCTCGACGTGCAAGCCCTGCCCTTTGTCGGATCGGAGCGTCTCTCGGCTGTGTTCCTCCTCGATGGCCAGGCCTACTTCGGTCACCTCGAGGACACACCCTGGTCGGGGACGATCGTCCTTCGCGACGTCTATTACATCAACGACGCGTCGAAGGTCACGACTGACCTGCCAGTCGGACTGCTGAAGCGCGGGAGCGAGCTGCATCAGCCAGTCGACGTGATGTACATCCGCCGCGACAAGGTGCTCGCGATCGAGCGGGTAACGCCGGCATCTCCGGTCGGACTGGCGATCGCGAGCCAGCGCGCACTGGATCGGGGCGCGAAATGACGCAGCGGGGGACCGTCGACGTGGGGGTCCGCATCTCGGGCCGCACCATGCGAATCGGCGCTGCCGTCGGCGCGGCGCTGCTCGCGCTCGTCGTGATCGTCGGCATCGCGGCGGCTGCGCGCGCCAACGAGCCGGTGACCGTCGCGAGCGCGGCAGAGCTGAAGATCCAACAGGGCGCTGTCGAACGCGACGTCGAGCGTTCGTACGAGCAGGCCGTGCAGCAGGTCACCAAAGTGCGCGCCCTCAACCTCGCCATCACCGCGGCGCAGGCGGACCAGATCGCGGCCAAAGCATTGACCGACCTGCGCGCCCTTCGGCACAGCGCCTTCGTCTCGCTGGCCCAGATCATGAACATGTCCGCCGCCGACGCGGAGGCCTACAGCACGGCGGCGGAGACGCGCTTCGATTCGGCACCCGTGAGCAAACAGACCGCTTCGCCCTCGCCGGTCCTGCTCGCGCCGCGTTACTACACCGTCGTGACACGCATGAGCGAGCTCTCGACCCTTATCGCGGATCAGGCGACCACGCAGCTCACCGCGCCGCCGCCATCGGCCGCACCATCGGCGGCACCGTCGCCGACCGCGCGGCCGTCGGCCTCCCCGTCGCCGACGCGGTGACCTACTGATGACTCCCCCGAAAGTCCGACTGCGCGCGCTATTTGCTCGGCTACCATCCGGCGAGGAAATGGGAAGGCTCGCGCGCGGTCTGTCGAGCGTGCTGCTCTCGTTACTGCTCGTCGGCTGTGGGCTCGGCACCAGCGGGGCCACGCCTGCCCCGGGCTCGACCGGGAGTGATGCGCTAAGCCAGGGCCTTGCGGCCCACACCGCGGGCAAGCTCGACGAAGCGATCCCCCTCTACTTCCAGGCCCTCTCGAAGGATCCGTCGAACAAGTTCGCCCTCTTCAACCTCGGGCAGATCGAGCACACGAAGAATCACCTCGTCTCAGCCGAAGCGTGGTACCGCCTCGCGCTTCAGAGCGACAACGCGATGCCGTCGGCGCTCTACAACCTCGCTCTCGTCCGTCAGGCCGTCGGTGACTCGATCGAATCGGCGAGTCTGTTGCGTAGCCTCATCCGGATCGATCCGAACAACGCCCTGGCGCATTACAACCTGGGTATCTCACTCCGCTCGCTCGGCCAGAACGCCGACGCGACGACCGAGTTCGCGACGGCGCAGCGCCTAGACGCGCGCCTTGTCACTCCGACCGGATCGCCGGCGCGGCCCTCTCCCACACGCTGACACTCTCGCGCCTTCGCGGCTTAGACCCGCAGCGGTACCTCCTCCTCGCGATCGTCCTCGCCGTCGTCCTCTTCGACGCGATCACGCTCTTTCCAGAGGTCGTCGTACCTGTGCCGAGCAACAACGACGACGCGTTCCACTTCCTCTTCGTCCAGCGCGCGTCCGACGCGCTCGCGCGCGGCGCGAACCCGCTCGATTTCTGGACACCGCAGCTCGAGCTGGGCTTCGCGAGCTTCGTGCACTACCAGAACCTCGCACACCTCGCCGTTGTCGCGCTCCATCGCGCGCTGTTCGGCCTGGTCGACATCTTCACGCTCTTCAACCTGATCCGGTATCTGCTGCTGGTGCTCTTCCCGCTCACCGTGCTGTGGTCGCTGCTCCGCATGGGCTTCACGTTCGCTCAGGCAGCGCTCGGCGCTGCCGCGTCGTCGCTTCTCGCGACACCGTTCCTGTACGGCCTCGACTACGCCTCGTACATCTGGCGCGGGTTCGGGACGTACACGCAGCTCTGGGCGATGCACCTATCGTTCATCAGCCTCGCTGCGGCGCACACCGTGATCACGCGCGGCCGGGGTCATGTTCTGGCGATCGTCGCCCTCGCGGCTTTGGTGCTCGTGCACCTGCTCTACGCGTACATGCTCGCGATCAGCGTCGGCGTGCTGTTCGTGGTGTCGCTTCGCCGCGCGTCCTGGCGCAGCCAGGTGCTCGGCATGGGCGCCGTCGGGCTCCTTGCGCTCGTGATCACCTCGTACATGTGGCTGCCGTACCTGCAGACCGCCGCGTACCTGAACGTGAGCCCCTATCTGCAGCCGGAGAAGTACGACGGCCTCGGCGCCGGTCAGGTCCTGCGTTACCTCGTGACCGGAGAGCTGTTCGACGGCGGGCGGCTGCCGATCCTGTCGCTCTTCGTTGGCCTGGGCATCGTGAGCGTCGCGTTCCAGCGGACACGGCTCGCCATCACGGCACTCGTGCTCTTCGCGGTCTGGCTCGTCCTGTACTTCGGCCGGCCGACGCTCGGCGGCCTCATCGATCTCCTTCCGCTGCACCAGACCCTCTTCATCCATCGCTTCAGCGGCGCGGTCCACCTCGCGGGCATCCTGCTGATCGGCCTGGGCGCCGGGTGGCTCTGGGATCTGGCGGCCAGACGATCCCGGCGACCGTGGTTGCCACTCGCACTCGTCGCGGTCGCCTTCCTCGCGCTCGTGCCGGCGATGCGGGAGCGCTACGCCTTCTACGTGCAGAACCTCGACTGGATGCAGCAGACCCGAATCGCCATCGGCTCGGACGGCGACGCGAGGTCGATCGTCGATCAGCTGCGTACGCTTCCGGCGGGCCGCGTCTTCGCGGGTCTGCGCACCGACTACGGACCCGCGATGAACTTCGCGATCCCGTTCAATTCCGTGCGCTTCAGCGATGTGCTCACGTTCAGCGCGATCGATACGGTCTCGCCGCCGTACAACTCACTGTCACTCTCGAGCGACATGCTCTGGGACTTCGACTACCGACGCGCTGAGGATTACGACCTCTTTAACGTGCGGTACGTCGTCGCACCGGCGACGCTGCCCGCACCGTCCTTTCTCTCGGTACTGAGAAGGACCGCGCGATACACGCTGTATCAGGCGCCCACGAGCGGCTACGGCGAGTACGTCATGGTCACGCGCCGGCAGGCCGTCGCAACATCGGGCGACCTCGTGCGCGCGAACCGACCGTGGCTGCTCGACGCCGCTCGCTCACAGCGCGACTTCACGGAGTGGGATTACCCAGCGGTGACGACACAGGGCGACCTCCCCGTATCAGGTTGCACGGGGAGCGAAGTGTCTGAGGTCCACGTTGCCGCGGAGCGGCTCGACCTCGCTACTTCGTGTGACAGCTCAGGCACCCTGCTCATCAAGGTCACGTACGACCCGGGCTGGCGCGTGACGGTGGACGGGTCGTCAGTCGCGACGTTCATGTTGTCGCCGGCCTACCTCGGTGCCGCGATCCCCGCCGGGACGCACAACGTCACGGCGCAGTACATCGGCACTCCGGCCAAGATGCCGCTCTTCGTCATCGGACTCGTGGTGCTCGTGGGACTCGCGCTGGTGCCGCGTCGGAATTGGTGGGCAGCGCGATTGACGCGCACGGCGGCTCCCCCGGTCGGGTGAGGAAGCCTGGCGGACCCTGCAGGCGCAGTGGTCCCAACAACGCGCCCGCCGGGACTAGGTTGCCCCTCGTTCGGTCACATTCACCGACCTAGATTTGCTGCAAGCCAAGACCGAGAGGTCCTGGTGACCCGAGCGAAACGGCAAACCCGTCGCGAGGCGGGGACGCAAAGCCTCCGGACTCACAGAGTTAGCGGGGTTACCGAAACGAGGATGAGCGATGAAGAGCCTTCTGAAGATCGCGGGCGTGGGCGCCCTCGCACTGCTGGCACTGATGTTCGTCTTCCGTGTTCAGGCCAGCGCGAACGACGGCCCCTCTTGCGCCCCGACGGCCGGTTTCGTCCCCATGTTCTGCGTCAACGTGCCGGTGGGCACGAGCGTGCGTCACGAGACCACCGTCCCTCTGTCGACGGTCCTCACGACCCGCGCCGACGTCCGCGTCGAGTCGGGTATCCCGGCTCCCGAGGTCGTGCGCCTCGCCTCCAGTGTCGACATCGCCATCAGCCGCATCGATCAGGTCTTCGATCGCTCGTTCACGGCCAAGCCGCGGATCCTCGTCTTCGCGACGCGCGTGAGCTTCGCACGTGGCACGCAGGACCTCTTCGGCTACTCGCCCGAGACAGCGGCGAACGTCGCGGCTTCATACGGTGGCGTGTTCGACCCGCAGACGCTCACCATCGCACTGAGCTGGCAGTCGACGGCGGGCTCGAATCTCCCACGTCTTCTCACTCATGAGCTGACGCACCTCGCGACGCGCGAGCTCGTCGGCACCGACGCCGTGCTGCCGGCGTGGTTCGAAGAAGGCCTCGCCGCGGAGATCGAGGCGGGCGATGCCGGCATCGACAAAGACGCGCAGCTCGCGGCGCGCTCGCTTCTCGCCAACGCTCCACGCACGCTCGACACGGTCGGCACGCTTGCCGACTGGCACCGCGAGTATGCGAAGCTCGGGACCGCCCTCTACGCCGTCTCCGCCGAGCTCGTCGGAGCGATGGAAGCGCAGATCGGTCGCGGCACGATGTTCGCCCTCCTCGCCGATGTCGGACACGGGGTGCGTTTCGAGGATGCCTACCGCGCACGAGCGGGTGAAGACCTCGCTGCGCTCCTGGCCCGCTTCACCGCCGGTGCCGCGTTCCAGCCCACGGTCACGGTGGGGACCGTCCCGGACAGCAACGGCAACCTCCGATGGACACTCACTGGATTCGCCCCCAACAGCGAAGTGCGGATCACGATCTCGGGCACGAGCTACGACCTGGGTTACTCGCTCCACACCGACGGGATCGGGATGCACCGCGGCACCTTCGGATCGACTGCGGCACCCGGGTCTTACACCCTGACGGCGAGGAGCACGAGCTTGTACGCGACGGGCACGATCGACACGATGTCGCGCTAGCGAGCGAGCGAGCGGAGTCCCCTTCTCTCATACCTATGGGGTAGTCCCATCGGCAGCCATTCCTGGGACCTCCTCGACCCTCGCGCCGGACCTTCGCGCACCTACGATTGCATGGCCAGAGAACGAAGTCTGGCCCGAGCGAAATGGCAAATCCGCCGCGAGGCGGTGACGCAAAGCCACCGGACTCTTCGGGTCAGCGGGGCTCCCGAAACGAGGATGAGTAATGAGATCTGTTCTTACGGCCGCTGGCGCCGGGATGCTGATGCTCTTCAGTCTGGTCTTCGTCTCGGCCGATCAGGCCAGTGCGAATGACGGTCCCCTCTGCACCACGACCGTCGGCTTCCTACCGACGCTCTGCGTGAGCATCCCGCTCCCCGCAATCGTGCGGCGAGATGACGCGATCCCCACGACCGTCGCGAAGGATCGGACCGTTACGGCGCCGCAGGCTGACATCGCTCCGCGAACTGTCGAGATCGAACCAGGTGCGTCCGATATCCAGAGCGAGCCTGAGCGGGCGCAACCCGAGGCCCGAGCGCTCGAACCTGTATTCGACCTCGATGACCTTCGCGCTTACGCGCGCGACGCAGCCATCAGGCAGGGAATCGACCCCGTCCTCTTCGTGCGTCAGATCGATGCGGAGTCGGCGTTCGACCCGAACGCGGTCTCGAAGGCGGGCGCCGTCGGTATCGCGCAGCTCATGCCGGCACTGCATCCCGCAGTTGACCCCACCGATCCGTACGCGTCGCTGGATTACGCCGCGCGGCTCATGCACGTGTACATCGCGCATTTCGGGAACTGGCGTCTTGCGCTCATCGCCTACAACGCCGGCCCGGGCCGCCTCATGCCTGGGAATCCCGCGTACCTGCCGACCTCGACGCTCCTCTCGAACTCGTTCGGCGGCGGTGAGACGAAGCGCTACGTCGCGAGGGTCCTCGGCCGTTAGCGCGAGCTGCTAGCGGGCGGAGTCCTTCTCGAGCATGCCGCGGTTGTGCACGAACAGCGCGGCCTGCGTCCGATCCGTGAGCTCGAGCTTGCTGAAGATGTTGGAGATGTGCGTCTTCACGGTGCGCTCGCTGATGCCGAGCTGCGCGCCGATCTCCTTGTTCGCCCGACCGCTGGCGACGAGTCGCAGCACCTCACGCTCTCGCGGCGTGAGATCCGAGTACACATCGGTCTCTGACGACGGTGTTCCGCTGCGCAGCTGTCCGAACTCGTCTAAGACGCGGCGCGCGACCGACGGGTAGATGAGCGAGAAGCCGTCGGCCACGGTGCGGATCGAGTTCGTGAGCTGCGTTGCGGTGACTTCCTTTAATAGGTAACCCGACGCACCGGCCCGGATCGACGAGAACACGAGATCGTCCTCGTCGTAGTTCGTCAGCACGATGACACGGGCCGACGGGACGTAATTGCGCACCCGCCGCGTCGCGGTGACGCCGTCCCAGTCGCCCATGTTGATGTCCATCAGCACGACGTCCGGCAGCAGCTCTTGCGCGAGCTCGAGCGCGGCGTGGCCGTCGCCCGCCTCGCCGACCACTTCGATGTCCGGCTCGGTCTCGAGGATCGTGCGGAGACCGCTCCGGACGACGGCGTGGTCGTCGACGATGAGGATCCTGATGCGGCGCTTCTCGTTCATCGACCGAGGAGCCTCGCGAAGAATCCGACCCGCTCCTTCGACTCTTCGACGGCCTCGGTGGGCTCGACGTGGTCGCCCGCCCGACGACCGTAGTTCTGGATCCGCACCGATTCGGTGGCGTACGGGATGCTCGCGCGGACGATGCTGCCCTTGCCGGGCTCGCTGCGGACCACGAGGTGCCCGCTCGCTGCCTCGGCGCGCTCGCGCATGCCGACGACGCCGAAGTGGCCGCGGTCCTCGGCGCCGCGGAACGTCTCCTCGACGTCGAAGCCCTTCCCGTCGTCCTCGACGGTGACGACGACCCCATCCTGGTCGTAGAGGAGAGCGACCTTTGCGGTCGTCGCGCCCGCGTGCTGCGCGACATTGCGGAGCGCCTCGCCGACGATGCGGATGACCGCACGCTCCACGACCGTGTCAAGCTCGCGTGGCTGCCCGCTCTCCTCCATCTGCACCTGTAGACCGGTCTGCCGCCGCAGGTCGTCAACGAGGCGGCCGAGGGTGACGGGGAGATTGAGCCCGCCCGTCACGCTCTGGCGCAGCGCGGTCATGTACTGGCGCACGTCCATGAGCGTCGCGCGCGCGTCGCGCGATGCCTTCGCGAGCTGCGGTCCGAGGAGCGCGGGGTCCTTGTCCAGCGCGCGCTGACAACCTTCGAGCGCGAGCACCACACCGGTGAGCTCCTGCGCGAGACCGTCGTGCAGCTCCTGCGCGATCTTTCGCCGCTCGGCCGACACGCCTTGATCGACGACATCGGTCGACGTCGATCGCTGCAGCAGACCGACGAGATACTCACCGACGCTCACGCTGAAGTCGGCGTCGTCCTCCGAGTACTTCGCGTCCGCGCGTGCGGTCACGAGGACGCCGAGGGCGCCGATCGGTGTCACGAGGAAGTTCGCGCCTTCTGGCGGGGCCCACGCGGGCATCGTTTTGAGCTCGCCGAAGGTGCCACGCGCCGCGCGCTTCTCGCGGAGCACCGTCGCGAGCACGGTGTCCGATTCATCGACGGGCACCTCGGACGTCGCCTTGTCGTAGCCGGTGCCCGCACGAAAGCGCAGTCGATGCTCGGCGAGGGCCCAGATGCCGACCGCGTCGTGACCGAGAGCGCCGGCGAGCATCATCGCCGCGCCCTCGAGATCGCTTTGGACGTCGGTGCCGAGCGTCGCGAGCCGCGAGAGCTCGAACAGCACCATCGCCTGCTTCCGGTCGTCCTCGGCCTGATGCAGGCGTGCTTCGATCTCCTGCGTCTGTTTGCTCGAGCGCCACATCGCGTTCGCCTCAGCGAGCTCGAGGCCCGCGAGCTCCGCGAGTCGCGTGAGCGTCGGGATGTCGGCGTCGCCGATCTCGCGCCCGGCCACGAAGGCTGCGAGCGCGCCTGCGATCTGGTCGCGCCACACGATCGGCGCGGCGAGCAGCGTCTCGGCGTCGCGCCCGTCGCCGAGGTGCAGGGCACCGTTCTGTAGCTGCTCGGTCGATCCGGTCTGTACGACGCGCAGGAGCGCTTCGCCTGCGGCGCCCTCCCACGCGGTCTGCGGGATGTTGTGCGCCGCGTAGGTGGAGAGACCGGACTGGCCTGGGAGAACGATGGCGATCCCGTCGAGCCTGCCGAGCGCCGCGAGGTGGGCGAGGCGCGCCGACCAGAAGTCAGCGCTGTTCCTGCTGCTCAACCTTCCCCCTTCGCGCTCAGGCGATGGACGCTTCGCCCTCGATCCGGAACTCCAGTACGTTGCGGGTGCCGGACACGAGACGCAGCTGCGGCTCGGCGATCACGCGCAGCCCGCTGGCGAACTCCTCCGTCGTCATAGGAGAACGCAGCGCCACTGTCAGTGTCGCTATGCCGCCGCGGAAGTCTCGGACGTACAGAGACCGTACGGTTGGTAGCGACTGGATACGACGCTCGACCTCCACCAGACGGGCGAACGAACGGACCGGCGAGAGCACCAGCTGAAGGTCGGTCGTCGGTGCGCCGGCCTCCACTCTCGCTGGGGGCACTTCGCGACCCTCGAGGGCTCGAAGCGGTGGCGGGACCGGCTGCTGGGCAGCGGCAGCGCGCGCTGCGGCGGCGCGACGCTCGCGCTCGGCCTGAAGCTCGGCGGCGACCTGTTCGGCTGCGGCCTGTTCTGCCATCGCGCGCTCGGCGGCGGCCCGCTCCGCGGCCGCGCGTTCCGTAGCCGCGGCGTGTTCGGCGGCTGCGCGTTCCGCCGCCGCGCGCTCCGCGGCCGCGCGTTCGGCGGCGCGCTGCGCGGCGGCGCTCTCAGCGAGCGCGCGCTCCGCCTCCGCACGTCGCTGCGCCGCGGCACGCTCGGCCTCGGCGCGCTCGTGCGCCGCGCGCTCAGCGGCGGCGTGCTCCGCGGCCGCGCGGAGCTCCTCCTGCGCGCGTCGCTCCTCGGCCGCGCGACGCTCCTCGATCGCGCGGTCCATCGCGGCGCGCTCTGCGACCGCTCGCCGTTCTTCTTCCGCCCTCCGCTCCGCCGAAGCGCGGCGTTCTACCTCGGCGCGTAGCTCGTCCGCGACGCGGCGTTCTTCGGCGGCGCGTTCTTCTTCGAGGCGTCGCTCTGTCGCTGCCTGCTCGGCTGCGGCGCGTTCCGCCGCCGCGTGCTCGGCTGCGGCTCGCTCCTCGTTCGCGCGCTGCTCCTCGTGAGCGCGTCGCTCCTCGGCGGCGATCCGCTCCTGTATCGCGCGCTCCATCGCGGCTGTCTCGGCCGCGGCGCGCTGCTCTTCTTCGGCACGACGCTCTTGCGCGAGCCGTCGCTCTTCCGCGGCGCGCTCCGTCGCCGCGCGATCCTCGGCGGCGTGCCGCTCCTCGATCTCGCGCGCTTCGGCCGCGGCGCGACGGTCTGCCGCAGCTCGTTCGGCGGCCGCGCGCTCTTCAGCGGCGCGGGCCTCTTCTGCTTCACGCTCGATGGCCGCGCGCTCCGCTGCCGCGCGCTCTTCCGAAGCACGGCGCTCTTCTTCCACGCGTCGCGCTTCTGCGGCGCGACGATCTTCAGCGGCGCGCTCTTCAGCGGCGCGCAGCTCTGTAGCGACACGCTCATCTTCGGCGCGACGCGCCTCGTCGGCTACGCGCCGCTCCTCCGCGGCACGCATCTCTGCGGCCTGCCGCGCTTCTTCGACCTGCCGCGCTTCTTCGACCTGCCGCGCTTCTTCGGCGAGTCGTTCTTCTTCGGCGCGCTCCTGCGCGGCACGCTGCTCTTCCTCGATGCGTCGCAGCTCGGCCGCAGCGAGCCGCTCTTCTTCGACGCGCCGGCCTTCCGCAGCGGCTCGTTCCTCTTCCTCGACGCGCCGAGCCTCGGCGGCTTCGTCGATAGCCGGGAAGACCTCTTCGTCCTCGAGTGTCGCGAAGACCTCGTGATCTTCGACGCGGTGCGCCTCCGCGGCAGGCCGCACGTCGTCCTCGAATGGCTGCTCGGCGATCGTCTCCGGGGCGACGACGATCTCTGGTCGAGCGACGGTCTCTGGTGCGGCGGCGACCGGCTCGTCGACCGTCGGCCAGGATTCTTCGATGCGCGGCGCGGCCGGCCGCGCGACGGGGGGAGTGGCGCGCTCGAGCGGTGGGGTCGGCGCGCGGCGGTACTCGTCGATCAGCTCTTCGAACAGACCGCGCAGCGCCTCCGATGCAGCGACGCGCATGTCGGACGGACTGGCGTCGGCGGCGACTGGCCGACCGACAGGCGCGATCGCGCCGCGGCGCTGCTGCGCGATGTCGTCCTGGAGCTGGTCGTGCTCTTCGCGAAGCCGCTCGATCTCCTTCAGGAGCATCCGGCGTTCTTCGCGGGCCTGCTCGAGGATCTGCGAAGCCGTGGTCTCCGCCCGCTCGCGGATCTCGTACGCGGCGCGCAGGGCGCTCGCAAGCGCTTCCTGGGCGGTGGCGTCGTACTCCTCGTAAATGGCCGCTCGGCGCTGGGCGACCTCAAGATCGGCCTGGAGCTGCGTGACGCGCTTGGCGAGCTCCGCCACCCGTGCGGACAGGGCAGCGACGATGTCGTTAGAGCTATTCACGCGGCCTTCGGCCAACGTGGACCGCCTTTCTTCCTC
This sequence comes from Candidatus Limnocylindria bacterium, assembly GCA_036523395.1. Classification (NCBI taxonomy): domain Bacteria; kingdom Bacillati; phylum Chloroflexota; class Candidatus Limnocylindria; species Candidatus Limnocylindria bacterium. The sequence goes on from DATDEH010000122.1 coordinate 66,128, forward strand.
GCCTCTCCCCGCGCGAGGCCCCAGCGTACACAATTCAGCCGTGGCGAAGAAGGACAAGAAGGGCAAGAAGGACCCGGAGGCTCCCGTCGACCTGGCTGCGCGGATCGGCGCTCGTCCCGAGCCGCCGCCGACGGCGATCCCCGCGCAGCCTCCAAAGAAGGCAGAGCCCCCGCAGCCAGCGCGGCTCGATGCTCCGTTACCACCGCGCCGCACCGAAGAGCGGCCGCGTGAGGAGCGTGCGCGCACGACGCCACCGGCTGCGACGCCGCCGGCGCAGGACCCAGGCTCGATGGAGTGGCCGTCGCCGATCCCGCCGCTCGACGCTCGCGTCGAGCCTGCGATCCCATCAACGCGAACGCCACCCGGACCGGGCGAGACTGATCTCGTTGTGACACCTCTCCCCACCCCTGACGACTGGCATCGGTTCGAGCTCGCGCTGCGCCGCGTTCGCGGTGTGGGGCAGCTGAAGACCGAGTACTACCGACACTCGGTGTTGAAAGTGCGCGTCAGCTACAGCGGTGCGGATCGTCTCGCGCACCTGCTTCGCGCCGGCATTCCCGGGTACCGCGTGCGCGTGATCGGCGAAGATCGAAAAACGCTCCAGATCCTCGTCGCATCGGAGTCGGACGAACGCCGACCCGGCTGAGTCGGGCCTGCCGGCCCTGGACAGCCCCTAGACTCGGTCGATGAGCTCAGACCTCGAACGCCGCGCGAAGCGCGTGCTCTCACCACTTCCCGGCCGCTACACCTGGCTGCCGCTCGACCGCGGCGAAGGCAGCTGGCTCATCACCAAGGACGGCCGCCGCGTGCTGGATCTCACCTGCGGCATCGCCGTCACGAATGTCGGCCACGCGCATCCGAAGGTCGTGAAGGCGATCAGCGAGCAGGCCGCGAAGCTCATGCACATATCGACCGGCGTCGCGACGTACGAGTCGAACATCGCGCTCGCCGAGGCGCTCGGCACCGTGACGCCGCGCGGCCTCGACACGGTGTTCTTCGGGAACTCGGGCGCTGAGGCCGTCGAGGCGTCGATCAAGCTCGCGCGCCAGTTCACGAAGCGCCAGGCGATCATCGCGTTCCGCGGCAGCTTCCATGGCCGCACCGCCGGTGCTCTCACCGTGACGACCTCGAAGTCGTCGTATCGCCTCGGCTACGGTGCGATGCTGCCCGAGGTCTACATCGCGCCCTACCCATACGCCTCGACCTGTCCGATCAAGCCGGCGCACGACGCGGCGACGTGCGCGGAGCACTGCCTCGCCGAGCTCGAGACGATGCTCGAGCACGAGGTCCCGCCGGAGCACGTCGCTGCGATCCTCATCGAGCCGGTCCTCGGCGAGGGCGGCTACGTCGCGCCACCCAGCTCGTTCCTCGTTGCGCTACGCGAGCTCGCGACGCGCATCGGCGCATTGCTCGTGATGGATGAGGTCCAGACCGGCTTTGGCCGCACCGGCGCGTGGTTCGCGACGCAGAAGCACGGCGTCGATCCCGACATCCTCGTCCTCGCGAAGGCGCTCGGCGGCGGACTGCCGCTCGGCGCGATCGTGACGTCGCGCGAGATGCAGGAGAAGTGGATCTCCGGCACGCACGGCTCGACATTCGGCGGCAATCCCGTGTCGTGCGCGGCGGGTCTCGCATCGTTCGAGATCATTCGCGACGAGGGCCTCGTCGCGCGCGCGGAGCGACTGGGCGAGCTCATGGTGAAGGAGCTGGCGCCGCTGCGATCCGATCCACGCGTGCGGGAGATCAGGCGATTCGGCGCGATGGTCGCGATGGAGTTCGATACCAAGGCCACCGCGAAGGCCGCGATCGCCGGCGCGCTCGAGCGCGACGTGCTGCTGATCACGTGCGGCGCGCACGACCAGGCCGTCCGCTTCATCCCCGCGCTCAACATCGCGGAGGACGACCTGCGCCTCGGCGTGCGTGCGCTCGTCGCGGCCGCGACCACCTCCAGGACACCGACACCGGCCTGACACCGGGCTGATCCAGCCCGAAGGTCACCTCGTGCTCGGCATTCGGTCCTGATTCAGTCCTGGTTAAGCGTCGTCCTCCGCGTCGCCACGTTGTAAACGTCGAGACGGGGAGGTAGGCGATGCAGACACCCAGCACTGCGTTGCTCGTCGAGGACGATCCCCAGGTCGCGGCGACGCTGCGACGTCATCTGGCGCGCGCGGGCTTTGTCGTGTACGACGCGAGCAATGAGCGAGAGGCCGTTCATCGCGTCGAAGAGATCGCGCCCGATGTCGTCATCCTCGATATCGCGCTCGACAGCGGTGGTGCGGACGCGTGCCGCCGCATCCGCGAGCTTGCGTCCGGTGGCGACGTCCCGATGCTCGTGCTCTCGGCCGCGCAGGACGTGACCACGAAGCTCGCGGCGTTCGAGCTCGGCGCGGACGACTTTGTCATCAACACCTGCGACCCATCAGAGCTGCTGGCCCGCGTGCGCGCGATCCAGCGTCGTGGCGCTGATCGCCGCACGGTGCGGCGCATCGGTCCGCTCCGCATCGCGCTCGCGACCGGCGACGCGTGGCTTGCCGATCATCAGCTCGATCTCACGAACGGAGAGCGCGCCGTGCTGGTCGAGCTCGCTCGCGCGTATCCCGGTCTCACCGCACGCACGGCGCTCGACCGCCGGCCCGACCAGGAGCACGAAGTGAGCTCGAACGTGACCGAAGTACTGGTCGCCCGCCTGCGTCGAAAGATCGCGGCCGCGGGCGGCGGCGTGGAGATCAACGCGGTCCGGCGGTCCGGTTATGTGCTGCGACCGATGGCGACCACCGCAGACATCCCCGTCTAGGAGCCATTCGGGCCAGCACGTTCGTACGGGGGGCCGGTCAGGTCCCGTTCAGGAACCCCGCCTACGGTTCGAACCTGCGCATGGGCGAGTTTTTCGGGGGCCTCGCAAGTGGCGAGCGTTGCGAACGTGGTCAGGCGATCGTCGAGGTCGCTCTGATCCTGCCGCTGCTCGTATTCCTCATCGTCGGGACCATCGAGTTCTCGCTGCTGTTGAACGCACGCAACACCGTGAGCTTCGCCAGCCGCGACGGCTCGATGCTCGCGGCCGAGGGCGGTAGCCGCGCGGGCACCGACTGCGTCGTTCTCCAGGCGGTCGAGCGCGATCTCGTCGCGCCGGCGAGCGCGATCAAGGTCACTCAGATCAAGGTCTATTGGTCCGATCAGAACGGCGACGAGATCGGCAGCAACCACAACCTCTACACGCGCGGTGGCTCGACGACGTGCGATTACGGCGATGGGACCTCGATCACGGTCCCGTACTCACTCACGACCGCGAGCTACATCGAGGACATCCGCTGCGACGTGCTCGCCGGCTGCGGTGGCTCGCACACTTCGCTCGACACCGTCGGCGTCGAGATCACCTACGTCCACCTCTGGCTGACGTCGTTCGGTCGCATCACGGGCGGCACGGGTCTCACCTTCAACGTGGCGAACACCACGCGGATCGAGCCGCAACTGTGAGCCTCTTCCGGCGCGACGAGCGCGGCCAGGCGGTGCTCGAGTTCGCGCTCCTGCTGCCGCCGCTGATCCTCATCCTCGTCTTCGGCATGATCGAGATCGGCTCGGCCTTCAGCCACAACATGTCGATCGCGTCGGCGACGCGCGAGGGCGCGCGGATGGGCAGCAACCTCGCCAACGGCGGCGGTCCGCTGGGGTGTGGGGTGGGGCAGTCGCCGAACGCCGCCAGCGTCGATCCCCGGATCATCGCCGCGGTCGAGAAGATCCTCACCGGCACCGGCACGCTGGTTTCGCTCGCTGATGTGACCGAGATACGGATCTTCAACGCCACGGCCACCGGGGCGGAGAACCCGGGCTTCGTCAACAGCTGGGTCTATACGCCCGGGGCCGGCCCTGTGATCGACGGCGATCCCCTCGACTTCTCGCCGTCCGGCGGGACCGGCTGGGCCGCCTGCGCGCGCAACAACGCCCTTCCGGCGGACAGCCTCGGTGTGACCGTGAGATACACCTACCGAGCGCGCACGCCGCTGCGGAGCTTCATTCCGTTCCTGAACACGATCCCGATGGTCGACAAGACCGTGATGACGCTCAATGCGACGCGGTAAGCCGGTCGCCATCACCGCGGACCGTCTGCGCGAGGCATGGCGTGAGGAGCGTGGTCAGAGCTTCGTCATCGTCGCGGTGATGCTCACGGTGCTGCTCGGGTTCATGGGCATCGTGATCGATATCGGCTGGTATGAGGTCAACCTCATCCGCGTGCAGCGCGCAGCGGACGCCGCCGCGCTTGCCGGCGTCGTCTACCTGCCGGGACAACCTGCGACCGCGACGACCGCCGCCCGCAACGAGGCCACGAAGAACGGCTACACGCATCTCACAGGTGGCGTGGTCGTGACGGCCACGCAGGATCCGATCAACAACCGGATCATGCTCACGACGGTCAGCGCCCCGGTGCAGACCTTCTTCGCGAGACTCTTCGGCATCACCTCGCTGACCGCGATGCGCAACGCGCGCGCCGAGTTCATCCTGCCGGTGCCAATGGGGAGCCCGCAGGATTACTACGGCATCTACCAGCTCTGCCAGAGCGGCGGGACGTGCGCCGCGGTGCATGCGGCGCCCGACAGCGGCAGCGGTCCCATCCTTTCTTCCCAGGGCTTCTGGGGCGCGGTCATCACCAAGGGCGGTCAGCGCTCGAACGGCGACGCGTACTCGCCGGCGTTCAACGGCGGCACGAGCCCCAACGCTAGCTACGACCCCAACGGATACAGCTACAGCGTCGAGTTCGGGCCGTCCACGGCGAACGGCGAGGTCTGGCTCTTCGATCCCACGTTCTGCGCGGTCGGTCACGGCACGAGCGGCTCGTATCTCGGCACCGGTGATCACTGGATCGGTAGCGGCGGCGTGCCCGTCACGACCGACTACCGGCTCTGGGACACGAACGGCACTCCGTATGCGACCTCGGACGACACCCTGCTCGCGAGTCAGTCGTTCTCGTCCGAGAACCAGGTCGACAAGGGTTCGACTTACCGAGGCGACCAGAGGTACTCCGATGGGGGCTACAACGGCTCGGGCTCGAGCAACTGCCAGGGCGATCCGTATCACAACAACTGGTTCCGCCTGGGAACCGGTCTCGGCGCGGGTCTCTTTCGCTTGCAGGTCACCACCAGCAGCTCCAGCAACGACAGCACCAGCGCCGAGAACATGTTCGGTATCCAGGTAAAGTCGAACGGCCCGGTCGGAGGCCGGGTGTACGGGCAAAGCCGCATGGCCGCGTACGCGAACGTGAACGCAGGCGCGTCCCTCTTCTACCTCGCGCAGGTGGATGCCGTGCACGCCGGAAAGACGCTCGAGATCCGACTCTTCGACCCGGGCGACGTCGGCGGTACCGCGACGCTTCGCATCAAGAAGCCAACGCCGACGGGGTACGTGAACGCCACCTTCAACTACACGGCGAACGGCGGCGCCGGCTCACAGAGCGGCACGAACGTGTCGTCGCTCCTCACCGCGAACAGCGGCGCGTCGCAGTACCAGAACGCGTGGGTCACGATCACGATCCCGCTGCCCGCGAACTACGGCGTCGGTGGACTGACGCCGCCGGGGGAGACCGAACCAGGCTGGTGGAAGATCGAATACACGATCACAGCGGCCGGCAACGACACGACGACGTGGGAAGTGAATATCCGCGGCAACCCCGTGCATCTCGTCATCCCTTAGCGCCGCAGAGTCAACTCGAGCGCGACGACTTTCGGTATCGCCTCGTCGCTTGGCTGGATGACGGCTCGCCAGCCGCCTGGGCCAACAGCACTTGTCCGACTTTTGTTCTTGACAGCCCTGCGATGCCGAGTAGTGTTCGCAGCCTGCGCTGGTTACCAGATGTTGTATCTGCCGGGGCGGCGGGGGCGACATCTAGTACGCAAGGGCACTGAGGATGAAGGAGAGGGTCAGGATGAGCTTCCGTCTGCGCACCTTTACAGCGTCCAAGGCGATCGGGGACCCACTCCTTCTTCTACGTGGCGCCAAGCGTGGCGCCAAACGAGCCGTCTCGGTCGCCGCAGCTCACTAGGGGAGTCCAGACATGGCAATCGCAGAGATACCGCAACAGACCGTCCCCGGCGTGGCGTCGGTCGCTCCCGCACCCAAGAAGGGCGTGCGCCTCGAGCGCTATTTCACGCAGGAAGGCGTCCACCCCTATGACGAGGTCGAGTGGGAGCTGCGCGACGCTGTCATCCCCGGCGAGGGCGGGAACGTCTTCGAGCAGCGGGGCGTCGAAGTGCCGAAGTTCTGGTCCGCGACGGCCACGAACGTCGTCGCCTCGAAGTATTTCCGCGGCAAGCTGACCTCGCCGGAGCGCGAGTGGAGCGTGAAGCAGATGGTCGACCGCGTCGTCGACCGCATCACCCGGTGGGGGACCGAGGGCGGCTATTTCCTGAGTGAGGCCGACGCCCAGGTCTTCAACCACGAGCTGAAGTACCTCATGGTCCACCAGCACGCGTCGTTCAACTCGCCGGTGTGGTTCAACATCGGCGTCGAGGGCGTGCCCCAGCAGGCTTCGGCCTGCTTCATCCTGTCGGTCGACGACGACATGCACTCGATCCTCGACTGGTTCAAGAACGAGGGTGTGATCTTCAAGGGCGGCTCGGGTTCCGGGATCAACGTGTCCCGCATCCGCTCGAGCAAAGAGCAGCTCTCCGGCGGCGGCTACGCCTCCGGACCCGTGTCGTTCATGCGCGGCGCCGACTCGGTCGCGGGGTCAATCAAGTCCGGTGGCACGACGCGGCGGGCGGCGAAGATGGTCGTGCTCGACAGCGACCACCCCGACATCCACGACTTCATCTGGTGCAAGGCGAAGGAAGAGAAGAAGGCCTGGGCCCTGGGCGAGATGGGCTACGACATGAGCCTCAACGGCGAGGCGTGGCAGTCCATCCAGTTCCAGAACGCCAACAACTCCGTGCGCGCGACCGATGACTTCATGGAGAGCGCCGTTGCCGGCGAGGCGTGGAACCTCACGGCCCGCACGGACGGGCAGGTGCTCGAGACCGTGCCCGGCCGCGACCTGCTCCGCGAGATCGCGGAAGCCACATGGCAATGCGGCGATCCCGGGATGCAGTTCGACACCACCATCAACGATTGGCACACGACGCCGGTGTCGGGTCGCATCAACGGCTCGAACCCATGCAGCGAGTACATGAGCATCGACGACTCGGCCTGCAACCTCGCCTCACTGAACCTCATGCGCTTCCTGCACGCCGACGGCGAGTTCGATGTGGCGCGCTTCGCGCGCGCCGTCGATGTCGTCTTCACCGCGCAGGAGATCCTCGTCGGCTTCTCCGACTACCCGACGCCTGCGATCACCGTGAACGCGAAGAGCCACCGCCAGCTCGGCATCGGCTACGCGAACCTCGGCGCGCTGCTCATGCAGCGTGGTCTTGCGTACGACTCGAACGAGGGTCGCGCATATGCGGCGTCGATCACTGCGCTCATGACCGGCGAGGCCTACGCGCAGTCGGCGCGGATGGCCGGCGCGGTCGGACCGTACGAGGCATACCCGAAGAACAAGAGCGGTCACGACCGCGTCATGGACAAGCACCGGGCCGCGGCGTACCGGATCATCGCCGACCTCGTACCGCCGACGTTGCTGTCGGCGGCGCGTCAGTCATGGGATGACGCGGTGAGCCTTGGCAAGATCCACGGGTATCGCAACGCACAGGCCTCGGTGCTGGCACCGACCGGCACGATCAGTTTCATGATGGACTGCGATACGACCGGTGTTGAGCCGGACATCGCCCTCGTGAAGTACAAGCGCCTGGTCGGCGGCGGGATGCTGAAGCTCGTCAACGGCACCGTTCCCGCCGCGCTGCGACGCCTCGGCTACACCGAGACCGCCGGCTCCGCGATCACCACGTACATCGAACAGCAGGGCACGATCGAAGGAGCGCCGGGTCTTCGTGACGAGCACCTCGCGGTGTTCGACTGCGCATTCAAGCCACAGAACGGCGAGCGATCGATCAGCCACATGGGTCACATCAAGATGATGGGCGCGGTCCAGCCCTTCATCTCCGGCGCGATCAGCAAGACGGTGAACCTCCCCGAGACAGCGAGCGTCGAGGACGTCGCCGAGGCGTACCTCGAGGCCTGGAAGCACGGCGTGAAGGCGATCGCGATCTATCGCGACGGCAGCAAGAAGGTCCAGCCGCTCTCTGTGAATGCCGACGCGAGCAACACCAAGACCGCCGCGGCCCCGGCGGTGGTGACGATCGAGAAGATCGTCGAGGTCAACCGGCCGCAGCGGCGCCGGCTCGCCGACACGCGCGACTCGGTCACACACAAGTTCTCCATCGAGGGCCATGAGGGCTACATCACCGTCGGCAAGTTCGAGGACGGCACGCCCGGCGAGCTGTTCGTGACGATGGCGAAAGAGGGCTCGACGCTCTCCGGGATGATGGACGCCTTCGCGACGAGCGTGTCGCTGCTCTTCCAGTACGGCGTTCCGCTCTCGCACCTCGTCGAGAAGTTCGGCTACATGCGCTTCGAACCGTCAGGCTGGACGGGGAACCCCGAGATCGGGATGGCCAAGTCGATCGTGGACTACGTGTTCCGCTGGCTCGGTCACCGCTTCCTCTCGGCCGACGAGAAGAGCTACATGGGCCTGACACGCACGACGGAGATCGTGGCCGACCCAGCGGCGGAACAGCAGCGTCTCGAGCACGCCGTCTCGATCACGCCGCCGCCGATCACCGAGAACTTCACTATCGCGAGTCCGTCCCCCGTGCACGCGTCACCCGTCCAGGGGATGCGACTCAACTCGACACCCGATGCGCCGCCGTGCCTTCGCTGTGGCTGGCTCACCGTGCGCAACGGCACCTGCCACAAATGCGAGAACTGCGGGGAAACGACCGGGTGCTCATAACTCCCTAGACAGGCTCTGGCCGGCCCGCCCGCTGGCCAGTCCGCCTCGATGGCCCGGCACTCCCTGCTCCCCTGGGGTGCCGGGCCTTCTTTTTGCGTATTTGTCACGCAACTGTCATCTGGACCACAAATTGCGTACGAGTTCTTGGTTACAAATCTGACGCGGATTGAAAGGAACGATGGGACGCTTTCGTTCGTCTCAGATGCAGTGCTCAGAATGATTGGCGCGGTGCAGGTGGGCACCCGATGGGGAGGCCGTTCCGCATGGCAGTAGCGACCCGGGAAGGCGAGCGCGGCGAACGACGCAGCCGGGGTCTCTCCCTGAAGTTCGTTGTCTTCCCTCTTACCGTCATCGCCGCCGCGGTGGCGATCATGTTCGCGGCGCCGCTCATCTACGCCGAACGCGCGCTGCCCGGTGTGGCGATCGCGGGCGTACAGGTCGGCTCGCTCGATAGCGCAGCGATCGAGGAGCGCCTCGACCGCGAGCTCACGCAGCCGTGGTCCGCGCGAGCCGTCGTTGCTGTGTATGACGGGCAGACCTGGCGTACGACGAACGGTGACCTCGCCGTCTCGCCCGACGTCGACACTGCCGTCGCGGCTGCCCTCGCGTATGGCAAGGACGGGACGCCGCTCGAGCGCGCCAGCGCCTGGATCGACGCCATCCGTGGACAGGCCCAGATACCGCTCACGCTGCGCGCCCAGGGAAGCGCTCTCGACGGCTGGGTCGCGAGCCTGGGGACCGCGATCGACCGGCGCGCTGTCTCCGGAGAGATCGCGCTATCGGCGAAGGGCCTGACCCTGACCGAGCCGGTCCTCGGCCGCGAGCTCGACCGTGTCTCGGCCACCGCGTCGGTGCTGGCCGCGCCAACGCTCGACGACCGCGAGATCGACCTGCACGTTCGCGCGATCTACCCGGCGGTGGACGAGTCCGGCTATCGCGACGCGGTTACCCGCGCGACCGCGGTCATCACGCCTCTCGAGGTGACGGTCGAGGATCGACGCATCGCCGAGGACACCGTCGCTCTCACGACGCTGCTCTCGATCGACCGCGTCGCCGCGCGACCCAACGAGCTGCCCGCGCTCCCCGTCGACGCGATCGCTCCCGCGACGCGCTACCGCTACGTCGTGTCCCTGAAGCAGGATCGGCTGACGGATTGGGTGACCGCCGTCGCGGCGAAGCTCGATCGCCCAGCGGTCAGCGCGAAGTTCGCCGTGAACCCCGACGGCATCCCGTCGATCGTCGCCGGCGCGACCGGGATCCGCGTCGCGCAGGACAAGCTCATCGCGCAGCTCAGTACCGACCTGCTGCGGCCGGCCGTCGGGCCGCGCAACGTCGCGGCGCCCGCGGCGGTCGAGACGCCGCCGTTCTCGACGGAGCAGGCGAATGCGTGGCTGCCGAAGATCTCGCGCACATCGGAGTTCACGACCTACTACCCGCCGAGCGCGGCCCGCCACGCGAACATCTCGACCGGATCGTCGCAGTTCGACGGCGTGGTCGTCCTGCCGGGCCAGACCTTCTCGTTCTGGGAGCTGCTCGGCCCGGTCACCGTTGAGCGCGGCTACGCGTTCGCCGGCGCGATCATCAACAACCGCTCCGACGAGAACGTCATCGGTGGCGGCCTCTGCCAGGTCTCGACGACGATGTTCAACGCCGTCTCGAGGCTGGGCTACGAGATCGTCGAGCGGCACGCCCACGGTTATTACATCGATCGGTATCCGATCGGCCTCGACGCGGCGGTGTTCGAGCCGGGCGTCGACTTCAAGTGGAAGAACGACACCGACGCGCCGGTCTTCCTGTGGTCGTGGAACGACGCGACGAGCCTCACGTTCGACGTGTGGAGCGTGCCGACGGGTCGAACGGTGACCTTCAGCGCCGCGGCGCAGAGTCGATTCGTCGATGTTCCCGCGGACCAACCCGCTGATCCCGCATTCATCCCGGGCTCGAAGGTCATGGGCCGCGACGTCCTTCGCACGCGCACGGTGATCGCGGACGGCAAGGTCCTGCATCAGGACACGTTCTTCAGTCGCTACGTACCGGTGTGGGGTGGACCCGCGCTCGCGCCAGCAACGCCCGCACCCTAATCCGGACGCGCATCTCTTAGCCGGTATCACTTGGACCGCGGTGCCCTAGACGTCACCCGCGCGGGTGAGCACCCGAGATAACGGGCTGTCAGGCAAGCCGTTAGACGACCATGGTGAGAGCAGGCGGCCCGGAGACGTTGGATCGCCTCATCGAGAGCGTCGCACGTGGGGAGCGCGGACTGGCATCGATCCGTGACGCGAAACTTCGGGAGGCCGTGCGCGTTGCGCTTCGTATGCACAAGTACGCCCCGAACGGTCTCGATGCGCTTGCGCGTGAGCGCATGCGGGACCGCGTGCTGGGTTCGGTGCGACCGCGCCGACCGACGCTCGCCGATCGCGCTGCCATCGCGTTCGTGATGCTCGCGAAACCCGCTCCATATGCGGTGCGCGCCATCGCCGTCGGCGCGATCTGCGTCGCGACTGTCGCGGGCGCGACCGTCGCGGGTGCGGACACGCTTCCGAACGACGCGCTCTACTCGCTGAAGCTTGCGGGTGAAGATCTGCGTCTCACACTCGCCGTGAGTGCGGGCGATCGCGCCGCGGTACAGCTTTCCATCGCGGAACACCGCCTCGCAGAAGCCGAGGCGCTCGCGGCGAGCGGCAGGGACGAGGATGCGCTCGTCGCATCGAGTGCGTACTCACAGCAGATCGCGCAGTCCGCCGCCGAGCTCGCCGAGCTCGAGGAGCTGCAACCTGAAGTGGTAGCGCTCGTGGCCCAGCTTGACGACCGTTTCAACGAGCAGCGCTCCCGCGTACAGCTGCTCGCGACCAAGCTGTCCGCGGACCCGAGCACCCAGCGGGCGTCCGAGATCATGGCCGTCGTGGCCGCCCCCACGCTGGCGCCGGGCCTCGTGGGGGTGCAGCGGATCGCCGAGACAGCCGCTGGCGTGGCGGAGGACCTGGCGTCCCAGACGGCCCTTCCAGCCGCTCCGCGGGCAAGCCCGCTGCCCAGGGCGTCGCGAGCGGCGGAAGTCGTGCGCCGCAACGCCGACGCCGCGCGCGCCGCGGCTGACCGCGCCAAGGCGAAGGGCGGTAAGAACAAGAACGCCGGCGACAGGCGCTACGACGACTACGGGGAGCGCGACTAGAGCTCGGCCAGGAGCGGTGAGGCGTCCGGTCAGCGGCCGCACACCTCTCGCTCGCAGCTGGCTACGCCGGCCCGCTGTTCACCTGGCGCGCGCCGGTCGGGCCGGCTGGGCGCAGATGCTCGCTCGAGGAGTGCGTCCGCCGTCCGGACGCCTGGGCTGCTGTCAGCTCGCGCGCCGTCGCTCGCTCCTGCCGCCGCTCTTGTTCATTCTTGATTCAGGGAACGGCGGAGCAGGTCGAGCGCGCTGAGCAGCGCGCGGCGGCGTCCTTCTACGGACGAGCCGAATCGGATCGTCGCCGTGCGCGGGCGGTCGGGTGTCCAGATCTTGAGCTCCGCGCTTTGCTCGCCGTACGGGACGACCAGACGCACCTCAGGTGGGGGACTGAGTTCATCGAGCAGGTGCGTGAGCTCTTCCGCATCGGCCATCGGCCGGACGACTCCGCTCGCATACCAGGACGCAGACCCGGGCGCGTCAGCGAGGATGCGCGCGACATCACCACCTGAGAGCGACTCGGCTGTCGCGAGCCGCCAGCCACGCGCCTCCAGGCCGCGACCGATGACCGAGCCGAGCGTGTCATCGTCGGTGCCCCACACGTATTGACCGAGTCGTTCGCGGACGATGGCCTCCATACGCGCGATGCGCACGTCCATCCTCGCGGCGTCAGAGTCCTTGTCGGTGATGCGCACGTGCACGCCGTCGTTCTTCGCTTTCGTCACGACCGTCGGCGCGGTCGACCGCACGAGTTCTGCGAGTGCCTCCTCCGCCATCGATTCGCCGACGCCGAGCATCTTCAGCGTGCGCGAGCGGAGCACGGCGCCGGCGACGAGCGTCGGCTCGACGTGGTGTTCCCACATATAGGTCATCTCGCGCGGCACGCCCGGCATCGCGACGATCCGCTTTCCGCCCCTCCGCACATCCCAACCCGGTGCGGTGCCGTTCGGGTTCGGAAGCGCAAGCGCCGATGGGATGAGCCACGCCTGCTTGCGATTCCTCTCCGGCATGGGACTACCTCGCGCGGCGAACCACTCGCGCAGCTCTCGCTCAAGGGTGGGATCGATGACCGGCTCCTCGCCCAGAACGGCGGCGATCGTCTCACGCGTCAGGTCGTCCTCGGTCGGCCCCAGACCACCGGTCGTTATGACGAGGTCCGAACGACCGAGCGCACGGTCCAGAGTCTCGCGGCACCGTGCCGGGTTGTCCCCGACGGTCGAGATGTAGAGGCAGTCGATGCCGAGATCCGCCAGGCGCGCGGCGAGGTACTGCGCGTTCGTGTCGACGATCTGGCCGAGGAGCAGCTCGGTCCCGATGGAGAGGATCTCGGCGCGCACTGGCTGACCTCCTCGCTGCCTGGCTGGCACGCCACTTGCACTCGCCACCATCGACAAAAAGAAATCCCAACCCTTCCCTTCCTCACCACGAGACCCCGCCGAAAGGCGGGGTTTTGTGGCTCTAGGGGGTCGGGAGGCCTAGGGTACGATGCCCGGGTCCGAGACCGGCGTGGAGGTGAGTCGTGGCGAACGGCTATTGCGTCAAGTGCAAGGCCTCGCGCGAGATCAAGGACGCGAAGGCGATCACCATGAAGAACGGGAGGCCCGCCACCCAGGGGTCCTGCCCGGTCTGCGGCACCAAGATCTTCAAGATCGGCGCGGCGTAGTTCCTGCTGCCGACCTAGGGGTCGGAGGTGCAAGCGCAATGAAGGTCAAGGATCTGATGACACCAGGCCCAACGGTCTGCCGGCCGGAGGACACCGCATCCCAGGTCGCAACGCTGATGAAGCAGAAGGACTGCGGAGCGATCCCCGTCGTCAAGGACGGCGGAAAGCTCGTCGGCATCATCACGGACCGCGACATCGTCGTCCGTGTGGTGGCCGCCGGAAAGGACCCCCGCACCACGCCTGTATCGGCGGTGATGAGCGCCGACCCGGCCACGCTCGCGCCCGACGCGGACGCGGATGCGGCGGAGAAGCTCATGGCCGACCGCCAGGTCCGGCGGTTGCCGGTCGTCGATGACGGACATCTCGTCGGCATCCTCGTGACCGCGCAGCTGGCGCGGCGCGGCAATGCGAAAGAGGTCGGCGAGACGATCAAGGGGATCAGCGAAGCAAAGAGCGGACGAGGTTCGCACGCGCGCGGCTGATCTATCGCGAAGTTCTCCACATATCCACATCGCGAGCAACATTTCCTCGTTGGTCACGAGGGCTGCTGGTCATTAACATTCGAGTGGGCCAGTAGCTCAGCGGTAGAGCAGGGGACTCTTAATCCCTTGGTCGTGGGTTCGAATCCCTCCTGGCTCACCAGAGGAGTTGGGGATGCGGATAAGCGGTCTCGTGCGGTCCGCCCTCAGGCCCCTGCTTCGGCGCCCAGCCTTTCTTCTCGCCGAGCCTTGGAAGATCCCGCAGAGCCCTGCGACGGGGGAGGACATCTTCTTTTGCTTCCGTCTCTTGCTCGGGCGGCCGCCGAACCAAGAGGAGTGGGGCGGGCACTTCGCGCAGGCCGGCGGTGACCTTGACGCTCTCGTCCGCTCGTACATGACCTCCTTCGAGTTCTCGAAGCGCGCCGACACGTTGCTCCGGCATGGAACGGACGGCCGCGTGTCTCTCGCGACGTCGAACCGGTTCTCCATCTACGTGCAGGAGGCCGACGCCCAGGTCAGCGAGCATGTGAAACGCGACGCGTACGAGCCCAACGTGACCGCGGTCTTCCTCGAACGTTTGCGACCGGGCATGCATGTTCTCGACATCGGGGCGAACATCGGCTGGTACACGATGCTTTCCGCATCGCTCGTCGGGTCGTCAGGCAGCGTGACGGCGATCGAACCGAACCCGGACAGCGCGAAGCTGCTGGAGGCGAGCCGGCGTGCCAACGCGTTCGACAACGTGACCGTGCTTCAGGTCGCGGCCGGTCGCGAGCCCGGACTCCTCGTCCTGCACGGCTCGTACGGCGACGCGATGACGCTGGCGACACCCGACGACGCGGCTGCGCTGACGAGCGCGACGACCGTGCCGAGCTTCAAGGTGGACGACCTCATCCCGCGCGACATGAAGATCGATCTCGTGAAGATCGACGTCCAGGGCGCGGAATACAACGCCCTGCTCGGAGCGTCGGAGCTCATCAAGCGCTGTCACCCGACGATCGTGAGCGAATTCAGCCCCAACATGATGCCCGGCATCTCAGGCGTCGACGGTCGCGAGTACTTACGTTTCCTGCTTGGCTTTGGGTACAAGATCGCGGTCATCGAAGGCGACGGCACGCTCAGAGACTGCGGGACCGACGCCGAGCGCGTGATGGCCGCCTATCTCGCTGGCGGCGTCGATCACATCGACATCCTTCTGGACTGAAAGGAGCAATTCATGTTCAAGGACGCCAAGGCCTTCTCCGGTTTCTCTGTCAACGATCTCGACGCAGCCAAGGCCTTCTACGGCGGGAAGCTCGGGCTCGACGTGCGTTCGGGCCCGATGGGAAGCCTCGAGCTCCACCTCGGCACCGGCACGACGGTGTTCGTCTACGCAAAGAAGGACCATGTCCCCGCGACGTACACGATGCTCAACTTTCCCGTCGCCGACGTCGAGGCCGCGGTGGACCAGCTCGCGAAGGCCGGGATCAAGATGGAGCGCTATCCGAACATGGGTCAGGACGCGAAGGGCATCCTGCGTGGCAACGGCCCCGACATGGCGTGGTTCAAGGATCCGTCGGGCAATGTCCTCTCGGTGCTCAAGACCGGCGGACGCTAGCGAGCAGGGCTGCGATGGCCTACACCCATCGCGCCTGGTGAACGGGGCGTGAACGCGATCGCCTACGTGAATGCGGTCCCGACCGAAACGTGACGCGGCTGGTCTCGCCCGTACGGGTGAACCGGGTATTAGACGGGCCTCATTTGGCCCAGCAGAGGTAGTACGCGCGGCTCGTACGGCGGCATACAGGGTGGGAGATGCGGGCCTATGAGCGCCTCTTTTGATGACTAGCCTCTCATCTGTGAGCGATCTCAGTCCTCTCGGTCGGGCTCTGGCACTCCGGTCGTGGCGTGCGGCCCTCCTCGCCATCGCCGGCGCGTTCCTGGTCTTCGGACTCGAACAGCTCGCGCCGACGGGTTGGCCACGCGGCGCGCTCGCGTCGGGCGCATGGCTCGCATTCGGTCTGGGCGCGATGGTCGCCGCGGCGCGCGCGGCGGAGACCACACCGGGCCGCGACCGGCTGCCGTGGGTCTTCGTCGCGATAGCCGTCGGCGCGTGGACGGTCGGCATGATCGTGCGCAGCGCGTTCCTCGTCGCCGATGTCGCGATCCCGACGCCCGGCCTCGACGATGCCACGCACCTCGGCGCGGCCTCCCTGCTGATCCTCGGGTTCGTCGCGATGGTGCGCGGCCGGCGCCTCGCGGTCTACGCGCTGGTGCTCGACTCCGGGGCGGTGGTGCTGCTTCTTCTCGCCGCGCTCGCGCTCCTCCTCTCGAGCGCGCTCGCGAGCGAGATGAAGCAGGAACCGGTCGCCACGACGGTGATCCTTCTGTACGCGGTGTTGTGGTCCGGCGCGACGGGCGCTGCACTCTCGGCCCTCTGGGGTTCGCCGATCGAGCAGCCGCGTCGTGCCTACGCGATCCTCGCGCTCGGCATTGCGCTCAACGCGCTCGCGTTCACGCTCAGCCTGCCGACGTTCCTCTTCGGTCGATTCCAAGCCGGGACGGGCCTCGACCTGTTGTGGATGCTCGGCATGATCGCGATCGGCGCCGCGGCGGGCACCTGGATCGAGGACCGCAGGGCCGAGCCGAGGCGGCTGTTCTCTCGCGACGTGATCGAGCTCTCGCGCCTCGTTCTTCCGGCACTGACCGCCGTCCTCGCCGCCGGACTCGTTGTGGTCGCGAACCTCATCGACTCGGACGTCGAGCTGTTCATCGACTCCGCCGTCGCCGCGACCATGGTCATCCTCGCGCTGCGCGCCGGCCTGGCCCTGTTCGCGAACTGGCGCCTCAGCGAAACGGAGCGGCGCCGCGCGGTGCAGTTCGAGGCCCTCTACGAGGTCGGACTCGCGGCCGCCGGCGAGCGTTCGCTCGAGGAGCTCGCGAAGCTCGTCGTCGAGCAGGCCACGCAGCTGTCCCGCACCGACGGCGCCATGTTCGCGCTCGCGGAGCCCGGCAACGGCCTCATCATTCGCGCGCTGCGGCCGAACCCCCAGCTCGGCCTTCGCGACTCGGTCGGGGAGCCGCTCGCCGGCATCTCGCTCGCGACGATCGCGACGCGCGACATGGTGGTCGCGCCGAAGTACGCCGAGCACCCCTCGAGCACGAAGCCACTTCACGCGACGATCGCTTCCGCCATCGCGGTCCCGCTGATCGCTCATGGCGAGCTCGTCGGCACCCTCGCGATGTACTCGGCGACGCCGCGCGAGTTCTCGAGCGACACGCAGCGCCTCGTTCGCCTGTACGCAGCACAGGCCGCTATCGCCATCGCCAACGCGCGCCTGCTGGCCGAGACACGCCGGCTCGCCCGCGACGACGACCTCACCGGCGTCATGAACCGCCGTAGCCTGATGGAGCGCCTCGACGGTGAGATGGCCGAAGCCGCTCGGCACGGCGACATCTTCGCGGTCGTGCTCTGTGACGTGGACGGCCTGAAGGCCGTGAACGACACCGCGGGTCACCTTGCCGGCAACGAGGTCCTGACAAAGGTCGCGCACCTCATGCGCGAGACGATCCGCGCCGAGGACGTCGTGGCGCGCTTCGGGGGTGACGAGTTCGTGCTGCTCCTGCCGCGCACCGGACTGCTGCCCGCGCAGGCGCTGGTGGGTCGGATCGAATCGCGCCTCCGCGAGGAGACCTATCACTGGGCCGGCCGCGATCATCCGCTGCCCAGCGTCTCGTTCGGCATCGCGTGGTTCCCCGAGGACGGGCGCACCGACGACGCGCTGCTCGCCTGTGCCGACGAGCGCATGTACGAGGACAAGGTGCGGTCGCGAGCGCCGCGCGCTGGTGCGTCCGAGGCCGATTAGCGTTTAGGCTGCTCCTGCCATATCAGGCGGGAGGGGATCCGTGGCCAAGTGTCCCGAGTGCGACGGCGAGGTGACCGTCGGCGGCGATGCCGTGAAGGGCGAGATCGTTTCGTGCCCCGACTGCGGCGCGGAGCTCGAGGTGACCGAGACAAAGCCACTCGCGCTCGCGCTCGCTCCGGAGGCCGAAGAAGACTGGGGTGAATAGCCCCACCGTCGGCGTGCTCCTCTCACGCGTTCGTGTGGAGGAGAAGCTCCTCCTCGAGGAGCTCGAATCGCGGCACGTTCCGACGAAGGTCATCGACGACCGCGAGGTGATCTTCGTGCTCGAACAGAAGCCGGATATCGGCGTGGACGTCGTGCTCGAGCGCTGCATCCAGCACAGCCGCGCGCTGTACGCGCTGTGGGTCTTCGGCATCTGGGGCATCCCGACGGTCAACACCTTCGAGGTCGCCGACATCTGCGGGAACAAGCTGCTCACGACGATGCGGCTCATCCGCGACGGGGTGCCGTCGCCGCGCACGCGCATCGCGTTCACGCCCGAGTCCGCGCTCGTGGCCGCCGAGGAGCTCGGCTACCCCGTGGTGATGAAGCCGCTCGTCGGCAGCTGGGGCCGCCTCATCTCGAAGGTCAACGATCGCGAGGCAGCCGAGGCGATCCTCGAGCACAAGGACGTGCTCGGGACCTACATGCACTCCATCTATTACGTGCAGGAGTACGTGCCCAAGCCGGGACGCGACATCCGCGCGTTCGTCGTCGGCGACGAGACGATCGCGGCGATCTACCGCTACTCCGACCACTGGATCACGAACACCGCGCGCGGCGGCAAGGCGACGAAATGCGTAGTGACGCCCGAGCTGAACGACGTCTGTGTGCGGGCGGCCCGCGCGGTCGGCGGCGGCGTCGTCGCCATCGACGTGCTCGAAGGCGCCGAGGGGCTTCTCGTGAACGAGGTCAACTACACGATGGAGTTCCGCAATTCGATCGACACGACCGGCGTGAACATCCCGGCGAAGATGATCGACTACGTGCTCGCCGCGGCCGCGCGGTGAAGGCCGGCATCGTCGGCGCCGGCGGCTACGCCGGTGGTGAGCTCCTGCGCCTTCTCCTCGGCCACCCGGAGATCAGTGAGGTCGTCGCCGGCAGCGAGTCGCTCGCGGGCAAGCCGGTCACGGCCGCGCACCCGAATCTCCGAAAGCGCACCGACCTGCAGTTCGTGAGATACGAGGACGTGTCGGCCTGCGATGTGCTCTTCCTCAGCCTGCCGAACGGCACGCACCGCGCCGATGAATTCGAGGGGCGCGCCGATCTGATCATCGATCTGTCGAGCGACCACCGGCTGAGCGATCCCGCCGACTACCAGCGCTGGTACGGCGAGCCGCATCCGCATCCGAACGCGATCGGCCGCTGGGTCTACGGGATCCCCGAGCTGCATCGCGATCGCATCAGAGGTGCGAAGCGCGTGACCGGGGCGGGCTGCAACGCGACCGCCGCGATCCTGGCACTGCTACCGCTATTCGCCGCCGACGTCGTCGATCGCACGCGTCCGGTGGTCGTGGAATGCAAGGTCGGCTCGAGCGAGGGCGGCCGCGAGCCGTCCGAGGACTCGCACCATCCGGAGCGCGTCGGCGTCGTGCGGTCGTTCCGGCCGGTGGGGCACCGGCACACCGCGGAGATCGAGCAAGAGCTGACGCTCGGCGGCGATCGGCCGCGTGTCGATCTCTCGGTGACGGCGGTCGAGCTCGTGCGCGGCGTGCTCGCCACCGCGCACGTCTACGTGAAGACCGCGCTCGAGGACAAGGACCTGTGGAAGATCTACCGGCAGCGCTACGGCGCGGAGCCGTTCGTTCGCATCGTCAAGGAGCGCGCCGGCATCTTCCGTTACCCCGAACCGAAGCTCCTCGCCGGGACGAACTTCGCCGACGTCGGATTCGCTGCGGATCCGCGCGGCGAGCGGGTCGTCGCGATCTGCGCGATCGACAACCTCGTGAAGGGCGCGGCAGGGAACGGCGTGCAGGCGATGAACGTCGCCCGCGGGTTCGACGAACAGGCGGGTCTGGGCTTCTCCGGCCTACATCCCTAGCTCGTCGTTACCGCCAGCGAGCCGAACGCCATCGACACGTCGATCGTCAGCAGCGGGCGCTTGCCTTCGAGCGCCGGCAGCGTGTAGCTGGTGTCGCCCTTTTCGATGAAGCCGGTCGTGCGCTTCGCGGCCGCGAACGCCTTCGTCCGCACCGCAGCGGCGGTCGTCGATGGGACGGCAATGTCAATTGAACCGAGTCCCGAGTCGATGCGCGCGTTCGCGTCGCTGCGGAGCTCTCCCGAGAAGTCGAGGGCGCAGGCCGCGATGCCGCCGCTCATCTGGAGCGTCGTGAAGGCGGCGTTGGTGAGGTGCTTCGCCGTGAAGGCACCGGCTCCGGTGGCGAGTTCCATGAACGACATGGCGACCGGGTTGGGCCGCGAGAAATCGACATCGAACCGGCCCGCGCCGGCCTTGATCGCGAGCCGCTCCAGGGGCAGGCCTCCGAGATCGAAGGCCGTCTCGCTCGCACCGGCGTTGATCTCCAGCTGGAATGGGCGCGTCCGTCCGATCGCGAGCTCCAGATGGGGCAGCTCGGCACGACTCCATGCCGGAAGGTCGAAGCGCTGCGCGATATAGGTCGTCTCTCCGGCTCGCACTTCGATGGGTAGCGCTCCGGTCGGATCTTCATACGTGCCGGTGATCCACATCGGTCCGTCCGATGGTGTGAAGTGCATGTGGCACGGGCCAAGGCGCAACAGGAGCGACACCTTCGCAGTGTCCGGGTAGGCGATCTCGATCTTCGTCTGCAAAGCGGTCGCGGTCACGGCTCGTCTCCTTTAGATCTGTCTCCGCGAGTGTGGGTGCCTTCCCGGTCGGGGCGCAGGCGGGAGACGGTCAGTTCCACGTGCGGCCGTGCCCCACAGCGGGGCTTTGTCTAGGCTGACGCAGATGCTCCGGGCAGTGATCAAGGCAGGTGGCTCAAGCGGCGTGGACCGCGACGCGGTCGCAACGCTCGTCGCGGAGGTCGCGCGGCTCGACGAGATCGTCCTGGTCCACGGCGCATCGGCGGAGACCGACCGCATCGCCAGCGCCCTCGGCGTGCCGCAGGAGACGATCACCTCGCCGTCGGGCCACACCAGCCGCCGCACCGATCGCCGCACGCTCGAGGTGTTCGCGATGGCCGCGCTCGGGGTCGAGAACTTCCTCTACGTCGAGAAGCTCCAGCAGCGCGGCGTCGACGCCGTTGGACTCTCTGGCATCTCTGGCCGCCTGCTCATCGCGAAGCGGAAGGACGTGCGCGCGGTGAAGGACGGGAAGACGATCCTGCTCCGCGATGACTACACGGGGACCGTCGAGGCCGTGAACCTTCCGCTCCTCACGCAGTTCATCGGACCCGGCCGCGTCCCCGTCGTCGCTCCGCTGGCGCTCTCGACCGACAACGAGGCGCTCAACGTGGACGGCGACCGCGTCGCGGCGCGCATCGCGGTCGCGATCGATGCCGACGCGCTGTTGATCCTCACCAACGTGCCTGGCTTGCTACGGGACCCGAGCGACCCGGCGTCCCTGGTCGCCGAGACCACGCTCGATGAGGCCGAGGCGCTCGCGCAGGGCCGCATGAAGAAGAAGGTGCTCGCGGCGCGTGAGGCGATCGAGGGCGGCGTCGACGAGGTCGTCATCCGGAGCGCGTCGGGCGATCCACAGGTCCGCACCGTGATCCGCGGATGACGGTGCCGGCATAGAACCCGACATCGAGCTGGTCCGCGGGCTCGTCGCGATCCCGAGTACCAGCCGGCGCGAAGGAGAAGCGGTCGCGTGGCTCGTCGCGCGAATGGCCGAGCGTGGCTTCCGCGCGACGGTCGACGACGCCGGCAACGCGGTCGGCGAGATCGGTGACGGACCAGTGCACGTCGTGCTGCTCGGCCACATCGACACGGTCCCCGGAGCGATCGACGTGCGCATCGAGGCGGGGGAGCTCGTCGGGCGTGGCGCGGTAGACGCGAAGGGTCCGCTCGCGGCGTTCGTCGCGGCGGCGACGAAGCGCGTCACCGGCCTGCGCGTCACGGTCGTCGGCGCGGTCGAAGAGGAATCGCCCACGAGCGCGGGCGCGCGATATCGCGCCACGCTCGCGTCGCCCGACTGGTGCGTCATCGGCGAGCCGTCGGGTTGGGACGCCGTGACGATCGCGTACAAGGGACGACTCGCGCTGCGCGTCTCGCTGTCACGCCCGGCACGGCACGGTGCCGCCCCGGGCATGACGTGCAGTGAGGAAGCGCTCGCGCTGTGGTCGACCGTGCGTGCCGCTGCGGATCGGCGCACGCGAGGGACCGATGGATTCGCGAGGCTCGACTGCCGGCTCGAGGGAATGAGCGGCGGACCCGACGACGGCCTCGTCGAGCGGGCGGAGCTGCGCGTCGGCTATCGCGTCCCGCCCGGGATCACGACCGCGGAGCTCGAACATGAGATCCGCGCTCTCGCGACGGAGCACGTGGGAGAAGCGAGCGTTGAGATCGAGCGGATCGGGGCCGAGGAGCCGGCGCGGACCGCGCGCACGACACCACTCGCACGCGCCTTCGTCGGCGCGATCGCCGACGCGGGCGGCAAGGTGACCTTCAAGGTGAAGAGCGGAACGAGCGACATGAACGTTCTCGCACCGGCGTGGGGCTGCCCGATGGTGGCATACGGTCCGGGCGACTCCCGCTACGACCACACGCCGATGGAACGTCTGAATCTGTCCGATTACGAACGGTCCATCCGTGTCCTGGAAAGCGTGCTCGCACGCGCCGGCCACCCCATAATCTGACCGCGACCCGCCGCGGCGGGCTGGAGAGGGGCGTGGAAGGGTGTTTTCGAAGCGCCAGAGGCGTCAGCGCGCCGTCGTCGCCGGGCTTGCGGCGCTCGCGGTGCTGTTCGGCGCTTTCGCGCTCCTGACGGAGGCCTTCGACACCACGCTCCAGACCGCCGTCTACGACAAGGCGATCGAGATCTCGCCCGCCCAGGTGAAGAACCAGATGACGATCGTCGCGGTCGACGACCTCACCATCGCGAAGTACGACGTCTACCCGCTGCCACGTCGTGCGTACGCCGATCTCATCCGTGCCCTTCGAGCGCAGAACCCGACGGTGATCGCGATGGACGTCAGCTTCTACGACCGCTCGCCGAGCCCCGAGGACGACGCGCTTCTCGCGTCGGCGATCAAGGACGCCGGCAACGTGATCCTCGCGATGCAGGGCGCAGGCGATGGCGTCCTCACCGATCACTCGACGAAGTTCGCGCTCGTGCAGCTCCCGATCGCGCAGCTGAGCGCGGCGGCAGCCGGGCTCGGCTCGGTGAACGTCACAGCCGATCCTGACGGACACGTTCGCGACGCGCAGATGCGCATCGAGGGGCCTGACGGAAAGACGTACTACGCCCTGCCGCTCGTCGCCGCGGCTCGCCAGGTGCGCGCGGACCTCAGCAAGGCAAAGCTCTCCGGTGACCGGCTCGTCGTGCCCGCTCCGCTCGGCGAACGGGTGCTTCCGCTCAACGAGCGCGGCGGGATGGCCGTGTACTACGCCGCGAAGCCCGCGACGTCCACCAGCGAGCAGCAGTCGCTGGGCTTCTGCAAGACGTCGGGCGAGTTCTGCGTCGTGTCGATGAAGGACGTCATCGCGGGCGCGGTCCCGCGCGAGCTGATCCTCGGCCGCACGGTGTTCGTGGGCTTCCACTCCGTGTCGGCTGTGCCGGACGACTATCCGGTCCCGAACAGCGTCGGGCGCAAGATGTTCGGCGTCGAGATCTGGGCGAACACAGCGCAGTCGATCTTCACCAACCGGTATCCCGTACTGAAGCAGGGCTTCTTCACGACGCTCGCGCAGCTCCTCATCCTGACCCTGGTCGGCATGCTCCTCGTGGTGCGCTGGCGCCTGTGGGGCTTCCTTACGGCGCTGGGCGTGCTCCTCGCGTACATCGCCGGCGCCTACGTGCTGTTCACGCTCCAGACGCAGGGCGACATCGGCAACGGGCCGGTCGAAGTCCCGTCGATGGGCTACGTCATCCCGGCCGCGTTCTGGTGGGTCATCGCCCTGGGTTACCTGCTCTTTGAGGAGCAACTCGCCCTGTCGCGAACGCAGAACACATTCGGGCGGTTCGTCACGCCAGCGGTCGCGCGAACGATCATGGACCGCGAAGAGACCGGCCAGCTCGCCCTGGGTGGGGAGGATCGGCGCGTGACGGTGCTCTTCGGCGACATCCGCGGCTTCACTGCGATCTCGGAGGGAATGACCCCGGGGATCCTTCTGGGCCACCTCAACCGCTACTTCGACGGTATGGTGAACATCGTGAACCGCTATGAGGGGACCGTGAACAAGTACAACGGTGACAACATCATGGTCATCTGGGGCGCCCCGATCGAGGTCGCCGACGAGGCGCGCAAGGCGGTCGAGTGCGCGCTCGAGATGCAGAAGTGGATCCAAGCGGAGCGTGCGAAGGGCGGGCCTGACGTGTCATTCGGCTTCGGCATCAACACCGGGCACGTCGTCGCAGGGTTTCTCGGCGCGATGGGCCGAATGGAGTACACGGTCATCGGCGACACCGCGAACGTCGCATCGCGCCTCACCTCGGCGGACATCGCCCGCCGCGATCAGGTCGCATGCAGCGCCGAGACGCTCAGCGAGCTCGGGAGCGATGTCGATTACGTCGACCTCGGCGCGATCCTGGTGAAAGGTCGCGCGGAGCCGGTCGCGTGCTACCAGATCGACCGCATCGGTGCGCTCGCGAACCCCAACGCTGCACCTGCGCCGCAGATCAGGGTCGGCGCCGCGGCCGTGGCCGGATTCCATTGATCGACATGCTGGACGACAAGGTCGCGCTCATCCTCGTGAAGCTTGGACACCTGTCCGTGCAGCGGGACCGCGAGGCGTACCTGCGCGGCCTCGTCGAGCTGTGCTCGCAGGCGGTCGATGCCGAGCGCTGCACCTTCTACGTCGTCGACCAGCAGAAGAAGGAGATCTGGGCGCGGGTCGCGCAGCGCACCACGACGGAGATCCGCATGCCGCTCGGTCAGGGCCTCGCCGGGCAATCCGCTCTCAGCGGCGAGACGATCAACGTGCCCGACGCATACGGCGATTCGCGCTTCGACCGCAAGGTCGACATGCGCACGGGATTCCGCACGCTCAATGTGCTCGTCGTCCCGGTGTGGGGGAGCAAGGGAAAGCCCGTCGCCGTCATTCAGGTCCTCAACAAGCGGACCGGGACCTTCGAGCGTCGCGATCAGATGCTCCTCGAGCAGATCGCCGAGACGATCGCGCCGGTAGCCGAGCGGATCACCTCGGCGGAATGAGCGGCGCGCCGGCCGAGCGCCGGGCCGGGGAGCGCCGGCGGAACGCCGGGCACCGGCTCGAGGTCATCCTGGATGTGACCCGTCGTCTTATGTCAGTGACGGATCTCACCTCGTTGCTGCAGCTGATGGCCGAGGCGACGCGCGAGCTCCTGGCGTCCGACCGAGCGACGATCTTCATCGTCGATCCCGATCGCGGCGAGCTCTGGTCGCGCATCGCGCTCGGCACGAGCGAGATCCGCATCCCGATCGGAACCGGCATCGCCGGCACCGTCGCGCAGACGGGCGAGGTCATCAACATCCCCGACGCCTACGCGGATCCCCGCTTCAATCCCGAGCCCGACCAGCAGAGCGGCTACCAGACCAAGAGTCTCCTGACGTTCCCCATGACCGGCCAGGAAGGGCGCGTGATCGGCGTGTTCCAGGCGGTGAACAAGAACGGCGGCGGCGCCTTCACCAGCGCCGACGAGGACACGCTCGCGTCGCTCGCGGCATCCGCGGCCGTCGCGGTCGAGAACGCGCAGCTCGTGGCAGAGCAGAAGCAGCTGTGGCAGACGCTCATCGAGACGCTCGCTATGACCATCGACGCGCGCGACCAGCAGACGGCCGGGCACAGCCAGCGGGTCACGCGCTACGCGGACGTCATCGGGCGCGCGATGGGCCTCAAGGGGAAGGATCTCGAGAAGCTCCGCGCGGCGGCGCTGCTCCACGACTACGGGAAGATCGCGGTCCGCGACAAGTTCCTGCAGAAGCCCGGAAAGCTCGACGAGGCCGAATTCGCCTACATGAAGGCGCACGCGGAGAAGACGTTCGAGTTCCTGGCGCACCTCGAGTTCCCGCGCGACATGCGCGAGGTGCCGGTGATCGCGTCGCAGCACCACGAGCGCATGGACGGCAAGGGCTATCCGAGAGGACTCGCGGCAGACTCGATCGTGCTCGGCGCGCGGATCGTCGCGGCGGCGGATGTCTTCGACGCGCTCACGTCGCCGCGCTACTACAAGCCCGCGTATCCGCTCGACAAGACGCTGGAGATCATGGACGGCATGGCCGGAGACCATCTCGATCCGAAGGTGATGGCCGCCGTGCAGTTGGCGAAGCCGCATCTGGAGGCCGCTGTCGTCGCCTTGAAACATACCTGGCCGAAGCCGGGTGACGAGGGAATGGGGACGATCCAGGAGGCGGCGGGCATCTCCGAGCGCGACGAGGCCGCGGCGAAAGCATCGTCATGAGGATTCGCTTCTGGGGCACCCGCGGCTCCATCCCGACGCCCGGACCGAACACGGTGCGGTACGGCGGCAACACCGCCTGCGTCGAGGTGCGCGACTCGAGCGGCGCCCTCTTGGTCCTCGATGCCGGCACCGGTCTGCGCGAGCTTGGGATCGCGATGATGAACGGCGGCAGCAAGACCCCGTTCGAGGTCGACCTCCTGCTCTCGCATCTCCACTGGGATCACATCCAGGGCATCCCGTTCTTCCGCCCCGCGTTCGACCCGAGGAACCGCCTGCGCATCATCGGTCCTAAGCAGTCGCGCTCGATGAAGGACCTGCTTGGCCTGGGCATGGACGATCCGTTCTTCCCGGTGGACATCGACGACCTGCCGGTCCAGCTGACGATCGACGAGATGAGCGACGGTTCGAATGAACGCTTCGGACCCTTCCGCGTGCGGTCGGCGACGATCTTCCATCCCGCGCCTGCGCTCGCGTACCGGATCGAGGCCGACGGGCGCTCGGTCGTCTACGCGACGGACACCGAGGACGCGTTCACGGGCAAGCCAAACCCGGTGATCCCGCTTTCCGTCGACGCGAACACGCTGATCCATGATGCGCAGTACCTGCCAAGCGACTTCAAGCCGACCTGGGGCCACTCCACCGTCGACGCGGCGATCGACATCGCGGTGAAGGCCCGCGTCGGGCGGCTCGTGCTGTATCACCACGACCCCGACCGCGGCGACGATGCGCTCGATCGGATCGGCCGCGATGCGCAGCGCGCCGCGAGCGAGCGCCGTCCGGGGCTCGAGGTCGTCGTCGCGCGCGAGGGCCTCGAGCTCACGATCTAGCGTTATCGTCGGACAGGCAAAGGGGAGGTCAGACGATGAACGCCCTCGACACGGTCAACCAGGTGCGCGACGCGATCACGGTGCGTCGTGTGTACGGCGAGCCCTATCAAGAAGACGGCGTCACGATCATCCCGGCCGCGCATGTCATGGGTGGCGGAGGCGGCGGAGGGGACACCATCGGCAACGGCGGCAGCGGCTTCGGGCTGTCGGCTCGTCCGGTCGGCGCGTGGGTCATCAAGGACGGCGATGCGACATGGCGTCCAGCGCTCGACCTCAACCGCGCGATCATGATGGGTCAGCTCGTCGCGATCGTGATGTTCCTCTCGCTGCGGTCGATCGTCACGGCGTGGGCGAAGCGACGCTAGCGCTGTCGCGGCGGCGGTCGATCGCGTAGCCCGATCCCGACCGGCGCTTCGCGACCTCCTTCATCTCGGCTGCGGCGCGCGCGACCTCGGTCGCGCCGGCGAATCGCTCCGGACGCAGCGGGACGACGCCGATCGAGACCGTCACGAACGGAACCTTGCGCGTGCGCCCGCGGCGATCGGGCGACTCGACCCAACCGCGCGAGCGATCCTCGGTGTCGTAGAGCGTGGGGATGGTGGCGTCGAAGCGCGCGACGATCTGGCCGGCCAGCTCCTCGGCCCGATCACCCGGCACCAGCACGACGAAGTCGTCACCGCCGACGTGACCCGTGAACGTGTCGTCGCCGATCTCGCCGACGGTCTGGCTCAGCAGCTCGGCGAGGTGGGCGATGAGCCGGTCGCCACGGGTGAATCCGTGGTGGTCGTTGAAGTCTTTGAAGTGATCGACGTCGACGTAGAGGCACGCCTGGTCGCTGCCGTCCGCGAGACGCGCGTCGATCTCGTGCGCGATGCTGAGGTTGCCGGGGAGGCCCGAGAGCGGATTGAGCGAGCGGAGCTCCGCCGCGCGGCGAAGGGCCGACGCGATGCGGGCCACGAGCTCGTCGACATCGAAGGGCTTCGCGATGTAGTCGTCGGCGCCGTTCCGCAGCCGCGCGGCCATCTCGGCCGTCGTACGCTTGGCGGTCACGAAGACCACCGGGATGTAACGCGTGCGCGGATCGCGCCGTAGCTCGCGATGTACCTCGTCGCCGGTCATGAGCGGCATGCCGACGTCCAGCACGACGAGATCCGGGCGGATCGCACGCGCCTGGTCGATCGCGGACTGGCCGTCGGCGGCCAGGACACAGTCGTACCCGGCCTCCTGGAGGGCCATGTCGATCAGGGCCCGCGTCGAAGGGTCGTCGTCCGCGACCAGAACGCGGCTCTTCACTCGCTCAGGCATAGCGATGCTCGACAGCAAGAACAATGAGAAAACGGTACCGGCAGGCCACCGCTGGTCCTGTCGTCGAGCGAGGAAGCGAGCGAGCGCCGGGACCCTGTTTACCGGGCGTTCACCCTACGCCGACAGATCAAGAAGGCTGCCAAACCAGGCGAATCTTGCAGCGACCGAAATTCGCTGAACGAACCCGACGGGACTTTGAGCGCAGTCGTGACGGCTAGTTGCGTCGCTCGCGCCCAAACGGAAGTCCAATTTCAGCGTCTTCATCGTCAAGGTCGAGGAGTTCGATGAGGTGAACCGCGCTGCGGACCTCTGTTAGATCGACCGCGCTGCGGACATCGGCCTCTTCTCTGTCTGGATCGACCTGCACCGTCACGTCTTCCGCTTTGAACGCGCCCCAGCCGCGTGGGAGCACTCGTAGTCGAGTGACGTGCAGGCGGGAGATCTCGCTGCGCCTCGTCACTTCTCGGGGACGATGCAAGCATCTGGTGTAAAGCTCCATCGGAACGCGATGAGCGCGGCTTCCGGCAGCGAGGCAAGCAACTCGCGCGGCACAACGGCTTCGGCTGTCGTTGCCATCAACTGTTCCGGCGGCTTCGACCGCAATGAGCCGTCAGGGGCAACGCACTTCTCACGCAGATTGCGCACGCTGTCGGGAAAGTCCGCGCCGAACGCGTTCTCGGCGGGGTCGATCAGGTCAACTCGGCAGTTCGCCACACCGGAGTAATCCGATCCACCACGTTTGAGTGTGGCTGCAACTGGCTTGATTTCGAACAACATTCGGCCCACGTTGCACCTCAGATGCGGGTCTTGTCCAAAACGACAGCTGTGGGCGAGGAGGGACTCGAACCCTCACGCTCTTGCGAGCACGAGCTCCTAAAGCTCGCGCGTCTGCCAACTTCGCCACTCGCCCACGCAAGGGTAGCCGTCGCGCGTCGCCAGGACTAGACCCCGACGGCGTCGGCCCGTGCGATGAGCGCCGCGTCGAGCGCGTCGAGCGTCGCGCGCGGCGAGCGGCGCTCGTGCGCGCCGCGCATCGCGCCGATGGCGCGGACGACCGCCCGCGCGTCGTTCAGCGTGACGCCGAGAGACTCCATCGTCTTCTCGCACTGCACGGTGTGCTCGACGATGTGCGACGCGAAGCGATGCAGCCGGAAGCGAACGTCGATCTGATGCATCACCTCGTACGGACCCCACTGCGACGGCCGGACGAGCTGTGCCGCTTCGAGACCGGCGAGCGCCGCGTCGGTCTCGGCGCGTCGGGTCGCGAACGCGGCGAGGATGTCGACGACGCCCCCGGCCGTGTCCGCCGGGTCGGGCGTCGGGCGTCGTTCGGCGGGCAGCCTGAGCGGCTCGTCGTCACGACGCACCAGTGCGTGCTGCGTGTTCGCGCGATAGGAGCGCTCGACGCTGATGGCGTGGACCATGGTCTCGCGCACGCTCCACTCGCCTTCGGCTGGTGCGCGGTCGAGGAGGTCGTCGTCGAGCGCGGCGAGCAGACCACGAAGGCGGCCGAACTCGACCTGCGCGAGCGTCAGGACGCGCGACGCCTCGTCGCCGTCCGGTGCGAGCGCCGTGACCGCCATCTGCTCTTCCTCGAGCGCGTTGAACAGTGCGTACGCGGCATCGGCTGGTGGATCGACGCCGCGCCAGCGCCACGGGACGGTCGGGTCGGTGATCCGCGCGAGTCGCGCTAGCGCGCGGTCAAAGGTCAGGACCGTACGCGCGCCTCGATCTTCGAAAGGCGTTCGATGACCCTGATGAGCGCGTGATTCCCCTCGCGGCCGCCGCCGTCCTTCTGCAGCGCGTTGTAGAGCTCGTGCACGAGTGCGGCGCCCGGAAGGGAGATGTGGTCGGCGAAGGCGTTGTCGAGGACGAGACGCAGGTCCTTCTGCTGCAGGTCGATCATGAAACCCGCGCGGAAGTCGCCGGCGAGCATCTTCGGCGCGTAGTTGTTCATCGCCCACGACGACCCCGCGCCGCCGGCGATGACCTGGCGCGTCTTCTCCAGGTCGATGCCCTGCGAGGCGGCGAACACGAGCGCTTCGGACACGCCGAGGTTGTTGATGGCGACGGCGATCTGATTCGCGAGCTTGCAGGCCTGTCCTGCGCCGTGATCGCCGATGTGGACGATGGTCTTGCCCAGCGCCTCGAAGAGCGGCGTCGCGCGCTTCACGTCCGCGGCGTCCCCGCCGATCATGATCGACAGGCGGGCCTCGATCGCACCGATCTCGCCGCCGGAGACCGGGGCGTCCAGCGTGTGGAACGGCGGCCGGTTCTTCGCGCCGCGTTCCGCGATCTCGCGTGTCGCCGTGGGCGAGATCGTGCTCATGTCGATGAGGAGCAGTCCCTCGCGCGCACCCGCTGCGACGCCGTCGGGACCGAACACGGCCGCCTCGACGTGCGGCGTGTTGGGGACCATCGTGACCACGATGTCCGAGCGCTCGGCGACCTCGCGGGGCGTCTTCACGACCGTCGCGCCGTCCTTCGCGAGCGGCTCCGCGCGGGGGAGGGTTCGGTTCGTCACCGTGACCGGGAAGCCCGCCTTCAGCGCGTTCCGGGCCATCGGTGCGCCCATGATGCCGGTCCCCACGAAGCCGACCCGCTCCACTACTCGTCGTGCTCCTCTTCGCCGTTGTGGGGCTCGCCGTTCTCCTCGCGCGACATGAAGAGGGTGCGTGTGTCGCCTTCCTCGGTGAGGAGGTAGGTGTTCTCCTCCGTTTCGTCGACGTTCACCGAGGCCACGAGAAGTTGGTCGGTGACGTGCGTGAAGCCGCCCGACCGCTGCAGCTCGTTTGCGATGGCTTCCGCGAGCGAGTCCTCCTCGTAGGAGTCCATCACGAGCGCACGCGCCTTCTTCACGAGCTCGAAGAAGTCAAAAGGCTCGATCCGCTCCTCATGCGCGAGGAGGACGGCGGCGCCGACTTCCTCGTCGCCCTCGTGTATCTCGTAGAAGTGCATTCGCAATACACTATGTCCGTCCCATGTCCGATGCTCCCACCACCTCCGCGCCCGCCGAACGCTCGTTCCGCCACACCATCCGACGCGACGCGGGATCGAAGGTCTCGCTCGACGTCGAGGTCGACGCCGAGCGTCTGACGCGTCAGGCCGACCGCGTCTTCGAGCGCCACAACCAGAAAGCGAAGATCCCCGGGTTCCGGCCCGGCAAAGCGCCGCGCGCGATGTACGAGCGCAGCTACGGCGCCGAGCACCTGTGGGCCGAGGCGGCCGAGGACCTCGTCGATCAGACCTATCGCGAGATCGTCGAGATCGAGGACCTGTCGCCGCTCGATGATCCCAAGGTCGACCTGACTCAGCTCGAGCCCGGCAAGCCGATGAGGTGGAGCGCCACGGTGACGGTGCGCCCCGACGTCACGCTCGGCGACTACGCCGCGCACGGGGTCACGATCGAGCCGGCACCGCCGAGCGACGAAGAGATCGACAAGACGATCGCGGCGATGCGCGAGTCCCACGCGCAGCTCCAGCCGGTCGCCCGGCCCGCGAAAGAGGGCGACATCCTCATGGTCGACATCGACGTGACGGTCGACGGAAAAGCGCTGCCGCCGTTCGCCCGCAACGCGCACGTCGAGGCCGGCCGCGCGACGTCGATCGACGGGCTCGGCGAGGCCTTCGTCGGTATGAAGGCGGGCGACAGCAAGACGGTCGAGCTCGAGTTCTCATCCGAGTCAGCGACGGAGGAGCTGCGCGGCAAGAAGGGCACGTTCTCCATCAGGTCGAGCCAGGTCGCCGAGAAGGTGCTGCCCGCGCTTGACGACGAGTTCGCGAAGAGCGTCGGGGTCGCCACCATCGCGGATCTCCGCCGCGAGGTGAAGAACGAGCTCGCGCATTCCGCGTTCCATGAAGCCCGCGACGCGGCGGCGGACAAGATGCTCGATCACGCCGTCGAGACGGCGAGCGTCGAAGTTCCAGGGGTCCTGGTGGAGGACGAGCTCGACCACATGGTCGCCGACCTGAAGGCCCGCGTGCGAGAGCAGGGGATCACGTTCGAGCAGTTCCTGCTACAGGCGCGCAAGACCGAAGACGAGATCCGCGTCGAGTGGAAGCCCGTGGCGGAGAAGCGCGCGAAGTCGATCCTCGTCCTCGACGCGATCGCGAAGAAGGAAGGCATCACCGTCACGTCGAACGAGCTGGCCGCGCAGGTCGCGATGACACCGCTGGCGCAGCAGGACCCACGTGCGCTCCGCGATCCCCTCGTGCTCGCGTCGTTCGCGCGGTCCATCCGCAACCGCAAGACCGTCGACAAGCTCATCGGCCTCGAGTCGCCCGACGCCGAGGCGGAGGCCATCAAGAGGGCCGGCGGGGATGCGACGAACTTCCACGGCGGGCCGCCGAAGCCAGAGGAGCCGAAGATCATCGTCCCCGAGAAGTCCAACGCGACTCCCGAGGGGCGCGAGGCGCTCCGCGCGATGCTGGATAAGAAGTGATCGGGCCGCGTCTTACACCAGGTACTTCCTGAACCACTCCACCGTCGCGACCCAGGCCTTCTGTGCCTGCACCGCGTTATAGCGGTCACCAGCAGCATTGGTGTCGTTGTGGAAAGCGTGGTTGACGCCGGGATAGATCGTGATCTGGTAAGGCACGCCGGCCTGCTTCAGCACCTGTTCCATCTGCATTGAGCTTGTCGTGATGCGGGTGTCGAGCTCGGCATAGACCGCGGAGACCGCGGCCTTCGTCTTCGCCATGTCGAGGTAGTTGGTGGGCTGCGGGCCGTAGAACGGGACGGCAGCCTTTACGTCAGCGCCTGCGGCGAGGATGCTCCAGACCTCTCCGCCGCCGAAGCAGAATCCCGTGACCCCGACCGATCCGCTCGATTGGGTCTTAAGGAACGCGATCGTCGCGTTGTGATCGGCGATCTTGGCCGCCGTGTCGCGCTTGGCGAGCGCGGCGTTATAGGCGGCCTGGTCGGTGAGCTTGGCAGCACCGCCGTCGCGCGCCGCAAGATCGATGTTGATGCCGACGAATCCGGCCGTCGCGACGCGTCGCACGACGTCCTTGATGTGCTCGGTCTGGCCTCGGTTCTCGTGAATGACGACGACACCCGGCACCCGTGCATTCGTCTTCGGCTTCGCCATGTAGGCCATGAGTGAGGCGCCGTCAGACGCCTTGACCTCCGGCGTCGAAACGCTGATGCGAGCGTCGGTCTCCTTCACGGTCACGCCGTCGGGCACCGGAGCGGCGGGTGGGGTGGCGTACGCCTGCGGGACGAAGGCCGTCGCTGCCGCAGAGGGCGCGGAGCTCTGAGTCGCCACGCCGCCGCCGGCGGGGCTTGGCGCCGGTGTTCCGCATGCCGCAACGATCGTCGCCGCGAGCGCGGCGCTGCCGGAGATGAGCGTGACCCGACGAAGGAGCTCGCGTCGTGGAATGAGCCCGTCCATGTAGTCCTCGATGTGCTCGTCGATGAAGTAGCGCTGGGTCTCATTCAGCTCGCCCACGGTCTTCCCCCTTTGGCGCTTATCACCGCTTATACGGTCGACCCGCCCGCTGGGGTCACGCCCGACGGGCAGCACCACGCGCGAGCCAGGAGCGTACCCGAGCCCGGACCTGGGGCAAGGCGAATGGCTTGCGGATGTAATCGGTGATCCCGGCGTCGAAGGCGGCGGCCATGTCGTCCTGCCGCGTGCGCGCGGTGAGCACGACGAACGGCGTGTCGCGATAACCGTCGAGCGATCGCAGTCGCTTGCACGCGGAGAGGCCGTCCAGGTTCGGCATCTGGATATCGACGAGCACGAGGTCGTAGCGGGCCGCCGCGGCCTTGCTCAGCAGCTCCTCGCCGTCGAACGCGACGTCGACGTCGTAGCCGTCGCCGCGCAGCACCGCCTCGAGGATGCGCACGAGCGCGACGTCATCGTCGGCGACGAGGATGCGAGCGCGGTCCGGCATCGCGGCGGGAGCGGGTTCGACATCCGTCGTCCGCGCGTACGGCCCCTCGGCGAGCGTGAGCTCTTCGCCCTCGGCCGCGGCGACGATGCGCAGCGGTCGCTTTGAGGCCACGGCGCGGCTCGCCGCGACGGCGGTGAGGTCGTCGACGCCGCCGTCGTCACGATCGGGGTCGTGATGGAAGAGCACCAGCGTCTTCGCGCGGGCTGCGAGCGCTATGTCGACCGCGTACTCGACGGTGCTGTGGCCCCACCCGGACTTCGTCGGATAGTCCGCGCTGCTGTACTGCGCGTCGTGAACGACAACGTCGGCCGCGGTCAGGAACGAAGCGTGACGCGTGTCGCCGGTGTGCGCGAGGAGCGCCGGGTCGAAGGCGTCCGCGCTGCGATCGGCGCGCCAGTGCGGAGTGCTATGTGCTTCGTGATCCGTCGCGTACACGAAGGTGGCGTGTCCCGCCGTGACGCGATAGCCGATGCACGGCGCGGTGTGATTCATGAACTGCGTGCGGAGCTTGATGCCTCCGATCGAGAACTCGGTCTCGCCGAGTTCGACGAAATCGACCTTCGCGGGTAGCGACTCGAGCGCGACGGGGAAGTAGGCGTAGTCCATCGTCCCGCCGACCGCGGTGGTGAGGCGCCGGTCCATGCCGGACGGCCCGTAGATGGTGATGTGGCTCCCGGGGGTGAACGCGGGCAGGAAGAACGGCAGGCCCTGGATGTGGTCGGCGTGCGTGTGCGACAGGAGCAGATGGAGGCGGAGCGGTCCCTTGTTCGCGAGCGCGAGGCCCAGCTTGCGCGCGCCGGTGCCGCAGTCAAAGACGAGCAGCGTCCCGTCGTCGGTCGCGACCTCGACGCAGGTCGTGTTGCCGCCGTAGCGCAGCGTTTCGGGGCCGGCTGCCGAGATGGAACCGCGCGTGCCCCAGAAACGGATCCGGATCTCAGCGCCCCGCCGGCGCCAGCACGGTGAGGCGTGCGGCGAGATCGCGCAGCTGCTTCGATGACGCGTTGTCCGGATGCAGCACGATGATCGGGCGGCCGCGGTCCGCCGCATCGTCGAACGCCGGCGTGAACGGGATGACGATGTCGGGGCGCCGGTTGAAGAAACGCGCGACCTCGTCGGTCTCGAGGCCGGACTGCGACGTCCGGTTCACCGCGAGAAGGATCCGCTCCTTCGGGAACGAGAGCTTCTCGAGGACGTCGAGGCAGTCGTGTCCGGCCTTCATCGACGCGACGTGCGGCTCGCACACGACGCACGCGCCGTCGGCGGTGTCGATCGCGGCGAGTGTGTGCTGCGTGAACGAGGCCGGCGTATCGACCATGAGGTAGTCGCTGCCGCGCCGCAGTCGCTCGATGCTCTGCTGGACGGCGCCCACGGTCACGAGCTCCGCGCGCTCAGGCGCGTTCGAGCCGACGCAGACCTGGACCCCACTGCGGTCCTGGGCGATGAACGTCGCGAAAGTGGCGTCGTCGAGCTGATCCGGCTGTGTCCCGGCGAGATCGGCGAGCGTGTGTTGTGGTTTGAGGTTGAGGTGCGAAGCCACGTTGCCGAACTCGAGGCTGAGGTCGAGGACCGCGGTCTTGTACATCTTCGTCTCGGCCAGCGCCACCGCACTGTTCACCGCGAGCGTTGTCGCCCCGGCGCCGCCCTTCCCGCGGATGAAGACGATGACGCGGCCGCGCTTGATCACCTCGCCGGCCGTGGCCTTCATGCGCTTGATGAGGACCTCGATCTTCGCGGTGAGCACCGCCATCTCGATCGGCTTCGCGATGTATTCGTCGGCGCCCTCGGCGTAGCCGGTGAGGATGTCATCGGCCTGCTTGCGAGCCGACAGCATCACGATCGGAACGCGCGCGGTACGGTGGTCCGCGCGCAGGCGTCGTGTGAGCTCGAAGCCGTTCATGTTCGGCATGTTCACGTCGGTGACGATCAGGTCGGGAATCCTCGCGCGGAGCTGGCGCAGCGCCTCGATGCCATCGGAGGCGACCGCGACGTCGTAGCCGCGACGCTGGAGCGATGCCTCGAGAAGCTTGCGGATCTGCTCCTCGTCGTCGACGAGGAGGATGTGGCCGGCGCTCAAACGGTCTGGTCCGGCATCGGCGCGCTCAAGCCTCCACCCGCTTGCCCGCGCCCGCAAGCGGGAGGGTGACATGGAACACCGAGCCGCGGCCCAGCTCGCTCTCGGCCCACACCCTGCCGCCGTGGAGCTGAACGATCTGCCGGACGATCGGCAGGCCGAGGCCGGTGCCGGGGATGTCCTTGGTCGCCTGTGAGTCAACACGCGAATACCGCTCGAAGATCGTCTCGAGCGCCTCGGGCGGGATCCCCAGACCTTCGTCGCGCACTTCGATACGGACCCCCTCACCCTCGGCGCGCGTCTTCACGGTGATGCGTCCGCCCGTCGGCGAGTACTTCACCGCGTTGCTCAGGAGGTTGGATGCGACCTGCGTGAGGCGATCGCGATCCGCGTCGATCGACGGCAGGTCGGACTGGAGGTCGAGCGAAAGCGTGTGGTTCGGTGCGTTCGGCCGAACGCGGTTGACCGCTTCGTCCAGTACGGCGTTCAGGTCCATGCGCTCGGGGTGGATCGTCATCCGGCCCGACTCCATGCGGTCGAGGTCGAGCATCTCGTCGATCATCCGATTGAGCCGCTGCGAGTCCTTGTTGATATCCCCGGCGTACTCGCGCATCTCTTCGAGCGAGAGCTCCTCGTCGCGCATCATCTCGCTGAAGCCCTGGATGCCGGTGAGCGGCGTGCGGAACTCGTGGCTGACGATGGAGACGAACTCGCTCTTGGCCCGGTTGAGGCGCTCGAGCTGCTCGACCGCCTGGCGCTGCCGGGCGAACGCCTCGACGGTCGTGAGAGCCGCAGCCGCTTGATCCGCGAACAGCCCGAGCATGCGGCCGTCGTCTTCGGTGTACACGACCGTCGGATCGTAGGACCGGATACCGAGGGCGCCGAGCACACGGCCGCTTCGCAGCAGCGGCACCGCGAGGCAGGCGCGGAGTCCCGTCTGCTGGCCGACCGCAGTGCGTCCGTCCCAGGTCTGGTAGTCCGCGACGACGAGCGGCGCACGGGTCATGAACACGCGACCGACGACACCCTCGCCCGGCTGAAGCACGGAGTCGTCCGCCACCCGACCAGAGGGATCGAAGTTCTCCGCCAGCCGGAGCACGCCGGCCTCTTCGTCCCAGGTGTAGAGCGATGCGCTGCCTTGACCGAACAGCTGCACCGCGCTGCGCAGGATCATGTCGAAGACCTCATGCGGATCGGTGCGTGCCGCGAGCGTCGCGCCCGCGCGCTGCAACGCGAGGAGCCGTTCGTTCTCGCGCTGACGCGCCTGGAAAAGCCGGGCGGTCTCCATCGAAACGCGGAGCTCACGTGCGACCTCTTCCACGAGGCGCACCTCATCGGTCGTCCAATCGCGTGGCGCGGTCGCCTGGTTCAGCGAAAGCGTCCCTGCTAACTCGCCCGCGACGAGGATGGGCGTTGCGACCACCGAGCGAACCCTGGCGTCGACGGTGCCTTCCGCGATCCGGGCGTCCGCGAGGACGTCCCGCACGACGATGGTCCGCCCTGTCTCGGCCGCGAGCCGCGCGGCAGGTAGCGTGCGCTTTCCCACGCCGATCGCCGCGACGCCGGTGGAGTCCCACTCGTACGTGACCAGGAGCGCGTCCGGCGTCGAACCCGTCGTGGCGAGCACCCGATCGACCTTGAGCGCACGGCCAAGCTCCTCGACCGTATTGCGAAGCACCTCGTTCGGATCGAGCGAGGCTCGCGCGCGGCGCGAGATGCGGCTCACCAGCTCCTCCCGGTCCCCGCGAGACTGCGCCTCACTCAGCGAGAGCGAGGTGCGGATCGCTCCGGCGACGAACTGACCAAGGACGAGGACGAGCTGCAGCCGATCGGCGGTGAGCGAGCCCGCCCGCTCCCCGCCGGCCACGACCGCGCCGACGAGTCGCTCCTGGGAGATGAGCGGCATCGCTGCGAACGAGTGGATCCAGCTCGCGTTCGGAAGATCACGCGCGAGGAGACGCCACTGCTCGCCGCCACCACTGGTGTCCGGCAGGACGAGCGACTGACGATGATCGAACACACGCGCACGCATCGCGGTGGGCAGCGCCGACGCCGAGTACACCTTCGCGAGGAGCTCGCCACTTCGCGGGCCCTCCTCGGCGACGAGGCGGAACGCCTCGGCGACATCGTCGTGCACGAGCAGGCCGAGGGTGACGCGTTCATCGAGCCCGCGGCGCGCGCTCCGTAGGTACTGACCGGAGATCTCGGCGAGGTCGAGCGAGCCGGAGAGGGCTTGGC
The DNA here is from genome assembly GCA_036523395.1 of Candidatus Limnocylindria bacterium. Lineage (NCBI taxonomy): Bacteria > Bacillati > Chloroflexota > Candidatus Limnocylindria > Candidatus Limnocylindria bacterium. Next base: position 105,052 of record DATDEH010000122.1, read on the forward strand.
TCAGTGCGAAGATCGAGCCGATCTCGGCGTCGCGGACCGCGTTGTTGCCGCGCGCGCCCTCGAGCGCGATCGAGAGCCGGTAGAGCGCCATCCCAGCGATGACGCTGATACCAAGCCAGATGACGAAGGAGACGGTGTCGATCGAGCCGATGAGGGCTCCGGGATCCGGGATGGCGAGGCCGACGCGGCCCAGCTCGACTCCGTAGACCGCATGGACAGCGACAAAGACGATCGCGGCGTAGATCGTCGAGGCCGCGATGTAAAAGCTCAGCGACCGTGGGAACCGCCGCATGTTGTCCCTGCCTTCGTACGAACTTTAGCGGGCCGACACCGTCAAGACCCCCCTTTTGCCGTGATTGGTGGGTACACTGGGAGCCGAGACTGCGCGAGGAGGGATGACTGTGCCGGCGATGAATTTCGTGCCGATGGTCATCGAGCAATCCGGGCGAGGCGAGCGCGCCTACGACATCTTCTCGCGCCTGCTGAAAGAGCGGATCATCTTCATCGGGGACGCCGTCGAGGACACGATGGCGAACCTCATCATCGCCCAGCTGCTGTTCCTCGAGTCGGAGGATCCCGAGCGCGACATCTACCTCTACGTCAACTCGCCCGGCGGCGTCGTGACCGCCGGCCTCGCGATCTACGACACGATGCAGTACCTGAAGGCTCCGGTGAGCACGATCTGCGTCGGGCAGGCGGCGTCGATGGCCGCCGTCCTGGTGTCGGCGGGTGCGAAGGGGAAGCGCTATGCGCTTCCGAACTCGCGGATCATGATCCACCAGGGCTCCGGTGGATTCCGCGGTAACACGCCCGACGTGCTCATCCAGGTGAAAGAGCTCGAGACGCTCGTCGACAAGCTCACGCGCATCCTCGCGCATCACACCGGTCAGGATGTCGAGAAGGTCCGTCGCGACTCGGAGCGCGACCGCTTCATGAGCGCAGAGGAGGCGAAAGCCTACGGGATCATCGACGAGATCTTCGTCGGCAAGGATTCGCTCATCTCCATCGCCAAGGCGGCGGAAGAGAAGGAACCGAAGGAAACCAAGGAGCGCGTCCCGGTGGCGGCCCGCTAGGTCATGACGACCACCGCCAAGGGCGGCAAACCTTATCGCTGCTCTTTCTGCGGAAAGAGCCAGGACCAGGTGCGCAAGCTCATCGCCGGCCAGGGCGTCTACATCTGCGATGAGTGCATCACCCTCTGCCGCGAGATCGTCGACGAGGAGTTCATGGAGGCGCCGAAGGCGCGGACCCTCGGTCAGAAGATCCCCAGCCCCCGGCGCATCAACGAGATCCTCGACCAGTACGTCATCGGTCAGGACCGCGCAAAGAAGGTCCTGTCGGTTGCCGTGTATAACCACTACAAGCGCGTTTCCGCTGGCCACCGCGTGGACGACGTCGAGCTCGGCAAGTCCAACGTCATGCTCATCGGACCGACCGGCTGCGGAAAGACGCTGCTCGCGCAGACGCTCGCCCGGATCCTCGACGTGCCGTTCTCGATCGCCGACGCGACGAGCCTCACCGAGGCTGGCTACGTCGGCGAGGACGTCGAGAACATCCTCCTGCGTCTCATCCAGGCCGCGGACTTCGACCTCAACCGCGCGCAGCGCGGGATCATCTACATCGACGAGATCGACAAGATCGCGCGCAAGGGCGACAACCCGTCGATCACGCGCGACGTCTCGGGTGAGGGTGTCCAGCAGGCACTCCTCAAGATCCTCGAGGGAACCGTCGCCAACGTGCCGCCGCAGGGCGGCCGCAAGCATCCGCACCAGGATTTCATCCAGATCGACACGACGAACATCCTGTTCATCGTCGGCGGCGCCTTCGAGGGGCTCGAGAAGATCGTCGAGTCGCGCGTCGGCAAGAAGACCATGGGCTTCGGCGCTTCGCTCCGCGACAACACCAAGGAGACAAGTGCCATCCTTCAGCAGGTCATGCCAGACGACCTCCTGAAGTACGGTCTCATCCCGGAGTTCGTCGGCCGTTTGCCGGTGATCGTGCCGCTGATGGCGCTCGACGAGAACGACCTCATGCGCATCCTCACCGAGCCGAAGAACGCGATCGTGAAGCAGTACCAGAAGTTCCTCGCCCTCGACAAGGTGGAGCTCCAGCTCACGCAGGAAGCCCTGCAGGCCGCCGCGGCGGGCGCCGCGAAACGCAAGACCGGCGCGCGGGGCCTTCGGACGATCATCGAAGAGGTCCTGCTGGAGGTCATGTACGAGATCCCGTCCCGCACGGACGTCCGCCGGGTCGTCGTCACGCCGGAATCGATCAACAGCGGCGCGCGGCCACTGCTCCTGTCTAAGAACGAGCAGCTTGTGCTCGAGGGTGACGAAGCGACGGCCTAGCCTCGCTGTTATGCCCAAGCTCTACTACGCCAGCCCCCGTGACCTCCCGCTCATCGAGCCTGCGGCTGGGCTCAAGGGCCGTGTCGTGCAGGCCGATCACGCGACGATGGTGATCTACGACCTCGCTCCGAAGACCATCGTCGAATCGCACAAGCACGAGATGGAGCAGTTCGGCGTCGTCGTGAAGGGCAGCCTCGCGATGATCGTCGCTGGCGAGCAGCGCATCCTCACACCCGGCGACACCTATCGCATCCCGCCCGGTGCGGCGCACGGGGCGCGCGTGTTCGAGGAGCCGACGCAGGTCATCGACGTGTGGGCGCCGCAGCGCACCGACCTGCTCAAGCCCGCGGCCTCTTCGGAGAAGAGCTCGGCCTAGGCGCGAGCGGACCGCGATCGCAGCGCCCGCGTACCCAGTGAGACCAACGCCGACCGCCGTGTAGAGGCCGATCGCGATCCACCGTACATGTCACATCCACCTCTCGGACCGTGACCCATCGCGTCGCATCGCTCGACCGCCGCGGGCAGCGAGCGCGACGATGGAGCCGGTACCCTTGCGCGGCATGACGAGTGAGCGACGTGCCGAGCTCGCGTACTGGACGGCGGTCGCCATCGGCGTCGTGTTCATCTTCGTCGCAGGACCCCTCGCCAGCCGGCTCGAGCTCGTGCGTATGAACGACTTCTCCGGCGTGTGGTCGGGCGCGCGCGCCATCGTCCTCGGCGTGAATCCCTGGGATCCGACGCAGTACCACGGCTTCGCGGTCGACATGGCAACGAAGACGCCCGACGCGCTCGTCTACGACTACATGCCGTGGGTCGCGTTCGCGGTCGCTCCGCTCGCGATGGTGACACTCGAGACCGCGGGCTGGATCTGGATGCTTGCCAGCATGGTGTGCGCCGCGCTCGCGCTGCGCGGGATGCTGCGCGCCTTCATTCCCGCGCGGCCCGTCACGCACGGAGCCTTCGGCCTCGCGCTGTTCCTCGCCCAGCCCTCGTTCCACGCGATCGTGCTGGGCCAGTGGAGCCTGCTGCTCATGTCCGCGGTCGCCGCGACGGTCCTGGCGCTGCGCGCGGCGCGTTCGCTGCTCGCGACGGTGCCGTCCCTCCTCTTCCTCGCGAAGCCGCAGCTCGTCGTATTCACCGCGATCGGATTCGCGTACGGCGCGATCCGCCAGCCCGTGTTCCGGCGCTATGTGCTGTACGGGCTGTTGCTCGCCGGGGCGGTCGTCGCCGTCGCATGGATCGCCGCGCCGCGCGATTGGTCCTCGGCCTGGCTCGAAGACATCCCAGGGCGGCGCACGCTGCGCTCGGCCGTCCTGCCCTCCGCACTGAACCAGCTCATCGGTCCATCCGGGCGCTTCATCGCGTACGTGCTCATCGGCGTGGGCGCGCTTCTCGCGGCACGCTTCCGTCCCGGCAGCGACGCGTCGCTGTCCGCGTGGATCACGCTCTCGAACGCCGGCGCGATCTACCGCTGGTCATACGACCAGGTGCTGCTCTTCGTGCCCGCCGTGATCACCGCCGGCATCCTCACGCGCCGGTCCGAGGGAGCGGGCCGCCGCTTCGCTCTCGCCGCGGCCGGGACGCTGCTCGTCGTTTCGCCGGTGCTGTACGGGATCGCCGTGTTGCGACACGACGAGACATTCAGCGTTCTCGTCCCGCTCGGCTTCTTCATCGCGATCGTGCTGCTGCTCTGGCGCGAGCAGGCCGCTGGCGACCGGACCGTTGCTGCCGCGCAGGCGGTGGCTGCGTGACACCGCTCGACCGTTTCATACAGCGGCTGCGCATCCGTAAGGCGCTGCCACACATCCCCGCTGGCGGGCGGCTGCTCGACATCGGCTGCGCGGACGGCACGCTCATCCGCGCCGCCGCCGGTCGCGTGCGCGATGCCGTGGGCATCGACCCTGATGCGCCGGCCGGGTCGGCGCTCATCCGTGGCAGCTTCCCGCAGGACCTGCACGACAAGGGGCCCTATGACGTCATCGCGCTACTGGCGGTCTTCGAACACGTCCACGATGAAGATCGTCCCGCGTTCGTCGCGGCGTGCCGCGCGCTGCTGCGCCGCGGCGGTCGTGTCGTCGTCACGGTCCCGGCGCCGCTCGTCGACCGGATCGTGGACGTGCTGCGGAGGCTGCACCTGCTGCATGGGATGGACATCGAGGCGCACCACGGCTATCAGCCGGAGCGGACGCCGATGTACTTCGCGGATGCCGGGATGCGGCTCGTGACCCACGAGCGCTTCGAGCTCGGCTTGAATCACCTCTTCGTGTTCGAGCTGCCTGCCGCCACCTGACGCCCGACGTCAGCGGGGCTCGAGGTCGTACGCGACGAGCGTGATCCCGGTCCCGACATCGCCCCAACGGAGGACATCGCCGTCGTTGTCGAGCCTGACGCCCTCAGGCAGCGGCCCTGCGAGCGCGCCGAACACGACGACCGTCGTCGGCGACGCGATCCGGATCTCCTTCGCGGTGCTCGACAGCACTTCCGGATCGGTGCCGTAGAACAGCACGCGGTACTCGGGTAGGTAATAGCGGGCGGTCAGGTACTCCGACTGCGCGATGATCACCGTCGCGGCCGGCGGGAACGTGCCGCGCACGAACGCGATGCGCTGATCGAGCGAGCGGTCGTGGCGCGCGATCGCCGCTGCGGAGAACGGCGCGCCTGAGACCACGAACACTCCGACGTTGAGCGCGACGAGTAGGGCGGCGAAGGCGAGGGCCGCGCGCTGCGCCTTCGCTGCGACCGGGGCGAGAAGCGCAGCGCACGCGACGTACAGACCGGGCAGCACCGACATGAGGTAGCCCGGATCGCCGAGGTGGATCGTGACGTACACGAGCGCGGCCGGCACGACCCATAGCGCGAAGAAGGCCGCGTCCTCCGAGCGCCGTATCCGCGGCCGAAGCCGAACGACGATCCCGGCGACCAGCAGCAACGCGAAGCCAAGGAGACCCCAGAACAGCGCGTACACCGTGAGCAGCGTGTTGCGCACGAGCGCGTCGCCGCCCGCGGCTGGCGAGAGCTCGCTCACACGTGTGGCCTGTCCACCCAGGCTCGCGAGATACGCGGTCAGTCCACCCGACAGCGCCGCGCTCGGGAGGAACCACGCCAGTGCCGCGCCGCCTACCGCGACGATGCACAGAGCGCGCTCGCGCCAGGGCCGCGCCGCGAGCATCCAGAGCCACAGCGGACCGAGCAGCAGCAGTACGTCCTGCCGGAATCCCGCGGCGAGGCCGAGACCCGCTGAGGCGACGAGCGCGGCCGGCCACGGTCGCGCGCGCGCGCCCTGGAGCATCAGAGCGAGCGCGATGCTCAGCAGACCGAGGATCGCGTACGGCATGGCGACCTCGCCGTAGGTCCACGCCAGCGGCGCTGTCGCCGCGCCGAGCGCGACGATGATGGCGACCGCGCGGTCTGCGTATCTGCGACACAGCAGATAGACCGCGGCAGCCGTCAGCGCGGACGCGAGCACGCTGATCACGACGAGCGCCGCATTGCTGTCGCGGGTGAGGAACCTCGCCGCCGCCGCGCTCCCGACGTAGAACAGGTACCCGGGTGGATGCGGCCGCTGATCCGCGAGGTCCGCACCGACATGGAAGCCCTGCTCGAGCGCGCGCGCGTAAAGCACCGAGTCCCAGGCCCAGAGCGTCTGCGCGGCGAAGGGTATGCGAATGACCAGCACCAGCGCAGCCAGCACTATCGCGATCGCGCGGTCGCTCACGCCGGTACGCGCGCGGCGACTGTCTCGGAGACGGTCTTCCGTCTCGCGAACACGAGCACCGCGAGTGCGACGGCCAAAAGCAGCAAGAGTCCGAGAAAGTGCGCCGCGATCTGCGTGATGTCGTCCTGCCGGCCGACCAACTGCATGAGCGACCAGCTGAACCCGAGCGCCGTGATGAGCAACGCGCGGGTCTGCCGGCGTGGCTGGAACAATGCGCGGTGAAGGGTGCTCGCCAGAAGCGGGAGCGCGAAGATGAGGTAGGGAAGCCAAAGCAGACCGAAGGGCGCGAGGTACGGCGCGAACGCGAGGGCGAGATGATGGAAATGAGTCTCGTCCTGGCGATCCCTGCGCGCCGCGAGCCCGCCGACCGTCGCGGTAGCCACGGACACCACCGCCAAGAGGGGGGCGCCCAGTGGCGAGTTAAGGAGCGCGGCGAGGTCCGCGGGCGTCGCTCTCGCGATGAACTCGGCCGCCCAGTGGCTGTCCTTGAACGCGATCAGCATCGCGACGTAGGCCGGAAAGTCGCGCGCGAAGACAAGAGCCGTCGCCAACAGCCCGGCGGCACCAACGGCGAGCGTCCAGGCGACGATGCGGCCGCGTCCGGCAGCGAGGTAGAAGAGGATGAGCGTGAGCGGCAGCAGCTTCGTTCCGATCGCGACTGCGAGAAGCGTCCCCGCGACCGACGGCCGCGCGCGCTGCGACCACGCGAGAAGGCAGAGCGCGAGCGTAAGCACATTCAGATTGCCCAGCGAGATCTCGAGGATCGTCGGCAGGAAGAAGACGAAGGCGGCTGCCGCCCATGGCCGTGCATCGCGCGGCAGCGGACGGATCAGGTGAACGCCGATCGCAGCCGCGAGTCCGGTGTTCAGGCCGATCCACACCGCATTGGCCAGCGCGAACGGGAGCGGCGTGAGGAGCACGAACGGGACCGCGACGATGGGTGCGTAGTGGTACTCGCCCAGCGGCCCGGCCGGCACCTGCGGCTGAGGTGGGTACAGCGGCTCGCCGCTGAGAATGTGCCGCGCCGCGAGGACATAGGCCCAGAGGTCGAATCCGTACGGTTGTTTCTCGATGAAGATGCCGAGCCCAGCGAGCCCGGCCAGCACCATCACGGCGACGCCGACCGCCCACACCAGACGCGGGGGGTGGGCGGCGTCGGCCTTCACGCCCTGCGAGTCTATGGGCGCGAGATATAGCCTCCGCAGCGAATGCGCGAGCCAAAGCTGGCCGGGGCGCTCCGCCGGAGTCCCGAAGTGACGGTCGAGCGCCGCTCCGATCCGCGCCTAGGTCTGGCGCTGCGCGTCGGCCTTGCACTCACCGCGACGGGGATCGCGTCCGCCGGCCTGGGCCGTCGCGCGTTGAGCGGGTCCAGCGCGGACGTGCCGCTCGCGATCGCGTTCGGTTGCTTCGTGGTCCTGCTCGTTCTTGCGACACTTCAGCGGCCGCCGCGTCTTTCGGTATGGGTCGGTCTCGTCATGACGGCAGGGCTCTACATCGCGACCGCAGTCGCGCTCGCCGGCGCACCGCTTGGCATGGCGGCGTACTTCGCCGCCGCCGCGTTCGCGGCGTGGCGCACGCCGCCGCATCTGCGCGCGTTCACCGTCGCCGCGTTCGCGCTGTGGACACCTGCCCTCGGTATCTTCGCCTCACCCGGGGTCACGGTGCTGCCCGCGCCAGTGTTCGCGGCGGCGATGTTCGCGCTCGCGTACACGGTCGCGGTGCTCGTCGACCCGTCCCGCGTCCATCCGTCGGATCGCCTGCGTCGGGTCGGCTTCGGCGTCGTCGCGATCGCGACCATGACCGCGGTCTTCGATAGACACCTCGCCGTGGGCTCCGCCGGTCTCGCGCCCGACGATCAGCTGGCGATCGTGGTCGCCTTCGGGTTGCCGCTCCTCGCGCACCTGCGGGTCCGGCCGTCGACGCGCGATGCGATCGCGAGTGGCCTGGTGCTCACGACTTTCGCGCTGGTCGGCCTCGCGTGCATTGTCGCGGTGCCGTATCACGCCGATGCCGTCGCCGCGCTGCATCGGGCTTCCGAGCTCTTCGTCGCGGGCCAGGATCCGTACAGCGTCTTCGATCTGCCCGAAGCTCTCGCGCGTTTCGACATGGACCCGCAGCTTGTCACGCATCTCCAGGGCGGCGGCTCCGTCCACACCTATAACTACCCGGCGCTCTCCTTCCTCGTCGTCGCGCCGTTCGTCGCTCTTGGCCTGGGCGACGTGCGGTGGGCGTTCCTCGTGGAGGTGCTCGTTCTCGGGATCCTCGCCACGTCTCGCATTCGACTGGCGTGGCGACCGATGGTGCTCTCCACGATCGTCGGCAACGCGATCGTGATCCGGCAGCAGATCCTCGCGGGGATCGATCCGTCATGGGTGCTGCTCATGGTCGCGTCGTGGCTCGCGATCGGCCGGACGTGGCTCTCGCCGGTCCTGCTCGGGTTCGCGTTCGCGGCGCGGCAGACAGCATGGTTCGTAGCGCCGTTCTACGTCGCACTCGTCTGGCAGCGGTGGGGCTGGCGCGAAGCGGTCCGGCGCGCGGTCATCACCGGAGCGGTCGCGCTCGCGGTGAATCTGCCGTTCATCATCGGCGCGCCGGATCGATTCATCGAGGGAGTGAGCGCGCCGATCCTCGGACCACTCGAGCCGGACGGTGTGGGGCTGGTGCGCTTTGGCGTCGCGGGAATAGGGCCGCTGTTCCCGCGCTGGGCCTACGGAGCGATCGCGCTCCTCCTGTTCGTGGCCCTGCTCGCGGCCGTCGTGCGTTGGCGGCGCGCCGTCACAAGTGCGCCGATGGTGTGGCCGTACGTGCCGGTGTACTTCGCATGGCGTTCGCTGCAGAACTACTTCGTGCTCGCGCCGCTGTTCATCTTCATCGCGGACGACGAGGTCGCGCCAGAAGTACCACGACCCGTAACGGACTAGGAGCGCTCCCCGCCACCGTCCCGATACCCGCTGCACTCCCGGCTGTCCAACAGTGGTCGCGAATGCGCCGCTTCTTCCCCCGTGACGTCCTTCTGATCGCGCGATTGCTGGCGGTCGCGGGCGCGCTGGCCTGGATCCTGATCGGCGGGCAAGCCACGCTCGCGTACGCGTTCATCGCGCTCGGCTTCCTGCTCGGGACCTCCGTCCTCGTCTGGCGCGTGGACGTCCGCCGCGGCGGCGTGCCTGCGCCGCTCTCCGAGACTCCCGGCGTCGTCGTGGTCGGCGATCTCGGCGCTGCCGCGCTGTGGATGATCGCGAGCGCGCCGAACGAGCGCAGCGTCGCGTTCGTTGTGGTCGTCGCGATCGGCGCTCTCGCGATGTACCGGCTCGGGAAGCATGGCGTGACCGCGACCGCAGCGGCCTACCTCATCGGTCGGATCGGTCAGGAGATCGTCCGCGTCAGCCTCGGGATACCGACACCGATCCCGCAGATCTTCGGCGAGACCATGGTCGTGATCCTTGTACTCATCATCCTCAGCGCGACCGTCGCCCACTACCGGGACGAGCAGCGCTCGGGTGCTCGCGCCCTGCGGCTCGCGCGCAGCCTGGAGCGCGTCGCGACGGACATCGGTCAGGAGACGACGCCGGAAGGACTGTTCCGTTCGATCACGCGCAACGCGCTGCTGCTGGTCGATGCGCACCACGCCACGATCAACCGACGCCGGGGTGACGAGTTCACGATCGTGGCCGGCGCGGGGACCGGGGAGCGTGCCGTCGGTGTTCGGGCGTCGGCACGCGCCGGCATCGTCGGCGCCGTCCTCCGCTCGCGGCGTGCGGTCGTGTTCGCCGACTACGCGGCCGATGCGACGGCGGTGCCCGCGATCAAGGAGATCGGCGTGCGGTCGATCGTCGGCGTGCCGATCGTCGTGCAGGGTGAGATCGCCGCGACGCTCACCGTCGGCCGGCTTCAGGTGCGACCGTTCGACGAGAACGACGTGTCTGCGCTCGAGGGCCTCGCATCGCACGCGTCGATCGCGCTACGCAACGCGCGCATCATCGAGCAGGCGCGCCGGGTCGAGACCGTGTCGCGCGAGCTGGCCGCGGAGACCGGTGCAACGTCAGATGTGATCCGCCGCATCGCGCAGGAGATGCACGAGGCGTACGACACCGAGTTCGTGCTGGTCACCGAGCTACGCGGCGAGATGGCGGTCGATCTCGCGGGCATCGGCCTCGCCGCTCCGCTCACCGCGCCGCAGGAGGTCGGGCCGCTCGTGCGGCGCGTGGTCAAGCGTCGCGAGGTCGTCAGCGTCCGCGACTACACGATCGAGATGCACGGCGAGACTGCCGGCCAGTCGGAGTTCCTCCGCGAGGCCGGCATCCATGCCGCGATGGCCGCGCCGGTGATGATGGGCAGCGAGGTGGTCGGGAGCGTCGGCATCGCCACGACCGACCCGGATCGCACGTTCGACGCGATCGACCGGCAGGGGCTCTTCGCGTTCGCGCAGCTCGCCGCCGCGGCCATGCGCTCGGCCCGGGTCCGGGAGGAGCGCGAGCAGCGGATCCGCCGGCTCTCGGCGCTCAACGACCTCGCGTGGAAGCTCGCGAGCGTTCACGAGCCGTTCGGCATCGCGCGCCTTGCGTACGAGGCCGCGGGAGCGCTCGTCGTGCGCGACTCCTTCTATGTCGCGCGCTACGACGCAGATAAGAAGGAGTTCGAGTTCGTCCTCCAGGCGGATGGCGTGGACCTCTGGAGCGGCGAGCGCTACCCACTGGGCACCGGACCGACGAGTCAGGTCGTCCTCACCGGGGAGACCTACCTGGTGCGGGACGCCGACGACCCCGTGCAGCGGCGAGGCGACACCTTCGGCGACACGACGCGACCGTCCGCCTCCGCGGTGCACGTCCCGCTGAAGAGCCGCGGACGGCTGGTCGGTGTGCTGTCGAGCCAGTCGTACCGGCCCGGCTCGTTCGACGACGAGGACATCGCAGTGCTCCAGTCGCTCGCCAACCTCGTAGCGACGGCGTTCGAGAACGCGGAGCACCTCGCGCAGATGCGCGAGCTCTACCTCGCATCGGTGAAGGCGCTCGCGGCCGCTGTCGATGCGCGCGATCCGTACACGCGGAGCCACTCCGCCCGCGTCGCAGCGCTGGCGCGGACGATCGCCGACGAGATGCGGATGACCGGGGATCAGCTGCGACGCGTGCAGCTCGGCGCGCTGCTGCACGACATCGGCAAGATCGGCGTGCCTGACGCGATCCTGAACAAGCCGGGTCCGCTCACCGCCGACGAATGGGTGCTGATGCGGACGCATCCCGCGGTCGGTGGCTCGATCCTCGCGGCGGTCGAGCCGCTCCGCGACCTTGTGCCGATCGTCACCGCGCACCACGAGCGCTTCGACGGTGCCGGTTATCCCGAGAAGCTGGCCGGGGACTCCGTCCCGATCGAGGCCTATGTCGTCGCGGCCGCGGATGCGTTCGAGGTCATCGTGAGCCGGCGCGCGTACAAGCAGGCGCAGAGCGTCGAGTTCGCGTGCGCCGAGCTCGTGCGCTGCCGCGGGACCCAGTTCCACCCCGACGTCGTCGACGCATTCCTTCGCGTCATCGATCGCGATCGCCAACACGGCGCGGCGTACCTGCGTCGCGTCGGCGCGATCGAAGAGGCCGATATGGAGAACGTCCCCGGGCCGGGCGGCGTACTCGAGCAGTTCGCCGCGTCGGCCCACGCGCACGGGCGGCAGCTCGCCATCCTGCAGCGCCTCGCGTCCGAGATCAGCGCGGTGCTGGACATCGACACGCTCGCCCAGCGGCTGCTGCGCATCGTCTGCGAATCGATGGGCTACGAGAACGGATTCCTCCTGACGCTCGACGAAAAGCACGCGAGCCTCGTCGTGCGCGCCGCGGTCGGGCCATCGGAGCCGTACGTCGGTCAGCTCCTCACGCGCGGGGTCGGGATCAGCTGGTGGGTCATCGACCACGGCCAGCTGCAGAACGTCACCGAGGCCCAGTCCGATCCGCGCTTCTACGGTCCACCGAACATCCAGTCCGTCCTGTGCGTGCCGCTGCAGCTCGGTGACGAGCGCGTCGGCGTGCTTGGCATCGAGAGCCCGCGCAGCCAGGCGTTCGGACGCGAGGACGAGGAGCTGCTCACGGCCGTTTCCCATCAGGTCGCGGCCGCCCTGCGCGTCGCGCGGCTGCATCAGGCCGCCAAGACGGCCGCGGCCACCGATCCGCTCACCGGGCTCCCGAATCGCCGCACGTTCTTCGCGCGCCTCGGGGCGGAGCTGGGGGGCGATCCGCTCGAGTCGGTCACGGTCGCGGTGCTCGACGTGAACGGGCTCAAGCAGCTCAATGACGAGTTCGGACACGGCGCAGGTGATGAGGCGCTCGTCCGGATCAGCGAGATGCTCTCCGCGGGGGTGCGCGACCGCGACACCGTCGCCCGCATCGGCGGCGACGAGTTCGCGATCCTGTTCCCCGGTGCGCCGCTGCTGGCTGCCGAACGCGTCATGCGCCGCGTTGCGAACAACATCGCCGAGGGCACGCTCGCCGACGGCCGGCGCCTTCCGACCATCGCCTGGGGCGTCGCCGATGCGTTGGACCGCCCGATCACCGTCGACACGCTCGTGGATGCGGCCGACCGGGCGATGTACCGGCACAAGCAGATGACACGAGGCTCGCGCGCGTCGCTCGCCTGACCTCGGCTAACATCTCCACATACCGGCAGCGACCGGGAAGAAGACCGACCCAGGTACCGATAGAGAAGGCGCGTCACCGGCTGGAAGCGCGCCGCGGTCAACAGGGACGGGAAGTCACCCGCGAGTCGGATCGGAGGCACCCGTTATCGGCCGAATGAGACTGCTGCGCTGATGCGCTGCGGTGAAGTCGGGTGGTACCACGGCGTTGTTCGTCCCGGACGAGCAGCGCTTTTTGTTTGCCCGCCCGTAAGAGAAGGAGGTCCGAGATGGCGATGACGAAAGAAAAGCTGGAACCACCGCAGTCGGTCGTGTCGTTCGCTGAGAAGCACTACCGTCCGTCGGCCGTCGAGCAGGACCTCTACGCGTGGTGGGAGCGCTCGGGTTTCTTCACGCCCGACGAGAGCAACCCGGGCAAGCCGTTCGTGCTGATGCTGCCGCTGCCGAACGTCACAGGCGATCTCCACCTGGGTCATGCGCTCGGCTTCGGCGGCTACGAGGACCTGATGGCGCGCTGGCACCGCATGCTCGGCGAGCCGACGCTCTACATGCCGGGCACCGACCACGCCGGGATCATCGCGCAGAAGGTGGTCGAGGACGAGCTCGCGAAGAACGAGATCGGCCGGAACGACCTGGGGCGCGAGAAGTTCCTGACCGAGATGTGGAAATGGATGGACCACTACCGGCCGCGCATCGAGAAGCAGCTGCGGCTCCTCGGGTGCTCGCTGGACTGGTCGCGTCGCAACTTCACGATGGAGCCATCGAAGCAGCGCGCCGTGCGCACGCATTTCATCCGGCTCTACAAGCGCGGTCATCTCTATCGCGCCGATCGCATCGTGCACTGGTGCCTTCGCTGCCAGACGACGTACTCCGACCTCGAGGTCGAGCACATCGAACGCACCGACTCGCTGTACTACGTGCGCTATCCGTGGGCGGACGCGAAGGCGGGCGATCCGCCGCTCATCATCGCGACGACACGCCCCGAGACGATCGTCGCGGACGTCGCGGTGGCGGTCCATCCCGACGACGAGCGCTGGAAACGATTCATCGGACGCGAGGTGCTGGTGCCGATGATCGAGCGGCGGGTGAAGGTGATCGCCGACGAGGCCGTGGATCCGAAGTTCGGGACCGGCGCGCTGAAGATCACACCCGGGCACGACGCCACCGACTTCGAGGTCGGGCAGCGCCACAGCCTGCCGGTCATCAGCGTCATCGACACGCGCGGCTACATGACACCGGCGGCCGGGCCCCTCGCCGGACCCGATCGCGATACCGGTCGCCGGATGGCGGTCGAGATGCTGAGAGACCACGGTCTCCTGGTGAAAGAGGAGCCGCTGACGCACGCGGTCGCCGTGCACGACCGCTGCAAGACGGTCGACGAGCCGCTGGTCATGAAGCAGTGGTGGGTGAAGATGCCGCCGCTCGCGGCGCCCGCGATCGCGGCGGTGCGCGAGGGCCGAGTCACGATCCATCCGCGCTACCAGGAGAAGATCTACTTCAACTGGATGGAGAACATCCGCGACTGGCCCGTGTCACGCCAGATCTGGTGGGGCCACTCCATCCCGGTGTGGTACTGCGGCAGCTGCGACGAGATCGTCGTGCCGGAGGAGGACGGTCCCGATCCGACGCGCTGCACGCGCTGTCGCAGCGACGACGTCACGCAGGACCCCGACGTGCTCGACACCTGGTTCTCGAGCGCGCTCTGGCCGTTCACGACGCTCGGCTGGCCCGACAAGACGCCCGATCTCAAGCGGTACTACCCCGGCAGCGTGCTCGAGACGGGCTACGACATCATCTTCTTCTGGGTGGCCCGCATGATCATGATGGGCATCGAGGACATTGGGGACATCCCGTTCCACACGGTGTACCTCCATGGTCTCGTTCTCGTCGATGGCGCGAAGATGAGCAAGTCGACGGGCAACGTGATCAGCCCGATCGGATTCATCGAGCAGTTCGGCGCCGACGCGCTTCGCTTCGCTCTTGTGAACGGCGTGGCCGCGGGGGCGGACCAGACGCTGTCCGAGGCCAAGCTTCAGAACGCGAGAGAGTTCGCGAACAAGCTCTGGAACATCAGCCGCTTCGCGCTGCACCACATCGACGAGCATGCCGAGGCGCTGCGCGAGTGGCGCTCGGATCGCACGCCGGCGCCGAGAGCGGGTGCGGGGTCGGCCGATCCGTCGCTCGGCCACGCCGACCGCTGGATCCTGTCGCGCACCGAGGCGACCGTCGCCGAGCTCACGCGACTCCTCGAGCACTACCTGTTCGGTGAGTACGCCTCCGCGCTGCAGCAGTTCGTGTGGGGGGAGTTCGCCGACGTCTACCTCGAGCTCGCGAAGGCCGGCCTGCGTGACGAGACGCGTGCGCTTGGCACGGTGCGAACGCTCGGATACGTGCTCGACCGGATCCTGCGTCTCGCGCACCCGATCGTCCCGTTCGTCAGCGACACCATCGCGCTCCAGCTGTGGCAGCGGCTGCCGAACACGGACCGCTCGCCGTCCCTTGTGATCGCGAAGTGGCCCAGCCCTGGGACCCGGTCCGTCGCGCTCGAAGAGCGGATGGAGATCGCGCTCGACCTGGTGCGCGCCATCCGGAATCTCCGCCAGGAGGCCGGAACGAAGCCGGGCGAGCGCGTGAAGACGACGCTCGGCGGCGACACGACCGCGATCCACGATCTTGCCGACCTGATCTCGCACCTTGCGCAGACCGAGATCTCGTTCGGAACCGGCAGCGGGCACGCCGCCGTCGTGCGTGCCATCGAGGTGCGCGTCGCGGTCGAGCGCGATCCGGCCGAACATCGCGCGCGGCTCGAGAAGGAGCTCACCGAGGCGAAGGAGACCCTGCGCCGCTCGCGCGATCTGCTGGCGCGTCCCGGCTTCGCGGAGAAGGCGCCGGCGAGCGTCGTCGCGAACGAGAAGGCCAAGCTCGCGGAACGCGAAGAGCGCGTCCGGTTGCTCGAAGAGGAGCTCCGCCGGGCCGCGTGAGCACGAGCGCCTACATCTGCGTCACCTGCGGGGTGCAGCAGGCGTCGAGCGCGTCGACGCCCGAGCGCTGCCCGATCTGCGAGGACGAGCGCCAGTACGTGCGCCAGGGCGGGCAGGCGTGGACGACGCTCCCCGAGCTCGCCGCGCAGGGTCACCGCGTCGAGCTACGCGAGATCGAGCCCGGCCTGACGGGGGTCGGGGCGCAGCCCGCGGTCGGCATCGGCCAGCGCGCACTCCTCGTTCGCACTCCCGGTGGCAACTTCCTCTGGGACTGTTTCGGCTTCATCGATGACGCGAGCGTGGCGGCGATCAAGGCGATGGGCGGCATCGCCGGCATCGCCATGTCGCATCCGCATTTCTACGGCGTGATGGTCGAATGGAGCCAGGCGTTCGGCCGATGTCCGATCTGGATCTCCGCCGACGACCGGACGTGGGTACAGCGCGAGGATCCAGCCATCGTCGAGTGGCGCGGCACCCGCGAAGTCCTGCCCGGCGTCACGCTGATCCAGACCGGCGGTCATTTCGAGGGAAGCGCGGTCCTGCATTGGGCTGCTGGAGCGCGAGGTCGCGGCGCGCTGCTCGTCGGCGACACGATCACCGTCGTCCCCGATGTGCGGGCCGTGAGCTTCATGCGCTCGTATCCCAACCTCATCCCGCTTCCGGCGGAGGAGATCCGCCGCATCGTCGCGGCCGTCAGGCCGTATCCCTTCGAGATCGTGTACGGAGGTTGGTGGGACCGCGTCACGCGCACTGACGGAAAGGGCGCGGTCGAACGATCGGCGCGCCGCTATCTCAAGTGGATCGGTGCGGAGGACGACCTGTAGCGGAGTGAGGCGAGAGCAGCGTCGAGTGCTGGCGTAAGCGGCCGACCGAGCGGCTGGCGGGTAAGAGTTCGGCGCGACGGCGGCTATGACTTCGGCTATCCAGAAGTGTGACGACTGTGGCGCAGTTCGGGAGCATGCTCACCACATGTTCAAAGCCTTCGCCGCGCTCTTGGTGTTCGTCGCTATCTCGTGCGCGCCGACGATTGTCGATGCGCCACCGACTGCGTCACCTACGGATTTCGTTGCGTCTCACCCGCCGACGATCGCTCCGACGAGCTTTGCTCCCGCGCCGGGCACCTTCTCGATGGCAACCGACAGAGAGATGAACGCTTTCGCAGCGGATCGCGGAGCGCTGATCGCGTTCAGCACGAAAGAAGGCCCGCCGCCTTATTCGTCGAAGATCCTGCGCGCCGAGGCGCCAAACGGACCCTGGAAGACCGTGTTCGAGACCGACGCGATGTTCATGGGAAGCGGACGGGTGGTTGCCGGCCGGGTCGCGCTGATCGAGTACCGGGAGCCGTACCAGGGTGGCGGCGCATATTCCGCGGACTTCACCGTCATTGACATATCCACCGGGAAGACGACCGCGATCGACCGCTTCGCCCTCAGCACTGCGACATACCGCGGCGGCGGCGGTGGTCCGCGAAGGCCTGTCGGGAACATGGTCCTCGGTCCGGAACGCGTCGCGTGGACGCGGCTCGTCGAGGGGCAGAGTGGGTCGGTGACCGGAGAGTTGCGCGTCGCAACGCTTGCCGATCCTGCGCGCGCGAATCTCGTCGGCTCATCGGCAGAATGGATCTCGCCGCTCAGCGTCGATGCGCACCGACTGCTCTACGTCCTAGGGAGCAAGATCGAAGATCAACTGCGCGTCCTGGATCTCGACACCGGCGCCGACCGCATGATCGCCAGGGCCGCGATGCCCACCGACATCCAAGTGACGGCATTCGCCGGTCTCGACCGCGCCCTCCTATCGGGCGACTGGACGATATGGCGGGAAACGCCGCGCCTCAGCGATGGATCGCTGCGGGCGATCAACATCGCAGACGGTACGGAGCGCACGATCGCCATGGGCGGATCGTCCTGCAGCGAGCCGAGCGTCGGAACGAAATACATCGCGTGGTACTGCTCAGCCAACGTCGTCGGGATCCTCGATGCGAACACGCTCGTGCCAGTCGCGAACAAGCCGGCTGGGATCGGCGTGGCGCCCGAGGCAAGCGATGACGCGCTCCTGTGGTTCGATCTCAGCACGAACCCGCGGAACGTCGTGCTCTACCGGCCGAAGTAGCTGGACAAGAAGAGGGCCCCGGTCATCCGGGGCCCTCTCGATGACATGGACTACGCGCTGACTACTGGTTTGCCTTCAGGATGTCGTTCGCCTTCTGGCCGGCGTCCTTGATCGCCGCTTCCGGCGTCGCCTTGCCGGTGGTGACCTTGGTGAGCATGTCGAAGATCACGTCGCGGATCTCCTGCTGGCCACGGACGTTCGGCTCGGGGATCGAGCTCCCGATGACGTCGAAGGCCTGCTTGCCCTGCGGGTCCTTCGAGCCCCAGTAGCTCTTCAGCGCCTCGTCGTTCGCG